>DKGO01000232.1 GCA_002453315.1 Caryophanales bacterium UBA6768
CAATTTTTCTGATCAGAACGCTTTTTTCCTTCTTCTATGAAGTATTCTATAATAAACAGCAGCATTTCATCTTTCGTTGAAAAATAATGTCTTAACGCACCAGGGGACATTCCTGCTTCAGCTGCGACTCTTCGTATGGATACTTTCTCAATACCTTCATTCTCAATAATATTCCATGCAGCTTCAGCAATTAACTTTCGTTTCTTGTTATGATTAACAAATTTTGACATGGATAAATATCACTTCCCTTTCTTAGCACAGTGTGTTATTATCTTTTTAGCACAGTGTGTTATTTAGATGATATCACAATTTAAAAAGGGGGACTAATTATTTGATTGAGATCATTGAAGCTATGATGCCTTCTTCATCAATAGATATGTCCGTAGCTCTACTTATCATTTCCATTTGTGCCTTAATTGATATATTAAGTCCTGGTGTGCTGGCTATTACGGGCTATTTATTACTTACACAACCTAATCAGCTAGCTTCCCGTCTATTGGTATTTTTAATTGTTATTCAGTTAGGTTATTTTATGATTGGTTTATTACTGTACTTTGGTGGAGATCAATTATTGGGATTGATTAACAGTTTATCTAAATTTGATTTTATCAATTGGTTCTATACTGTTACAGGAACACTTCTTGTTTTAGTTAGCTTCATAAAACCAAAAGAGAACACAATAGAACGTCTTACGTCATGGATTCCTAGACAGACAACAATAAAGGGAATTATTATTTTAGGGGTTATTGTGTTTCTTATTGAATTTATAACGGCATTGCCTTATTTCTATTCGATTTTTTTATTAAATCATCTGTCCATCCCTTCGGTTTCATCTATAGCTGTATTAATTGGGTATAATCTTGTAATGGTGCTTCCTTCTCTATTATTGATAGGGATTAGTATTGTTTTTAAAGATAAGTTGCAGCATTTTTTGGACAAAATAAAAACAAAGTTAAATGAAGCACCGATTTCTTCACTATTAGTAGCAATAGGTGTAGTAGGAGCTGTATTTTTTAATATTGGTATTAGAGGTATTTTACATTAAAAAAATGAACGAGGTGTTTAATATGAAAGAAATTATTAGTGGAATGAGTTTACTTTTCCTAATCCAAGGAGTAGGAGGTTTGATCAATCATTTGACAAATGGTGGAAAAAGCTGGTTTTTAGTGAATTATATTGATGCGTTCCAAGGTAGGGAAATTGCGATAGACATTTTATTAATTGCTATTGGTGGAGTTATTGGCTTATTATCCATGAAAAAGTCAAGTCCATCTAAAGATGGTAAATAAAGAGCCTTATCTCTATTCACAGCTTATCGTAACAAAAATTGAAAACTTAGGTAAAAAAATGTTTGTCTAAGCGTTATGAGTAGCCAATGTTAGACTAGAAATGTAACGGTGATGTCATGATAAAAGTGAAGCAAGTTTGCTGTACGAGAAGTGAGAAAATGAATCAAGAGAAAAAACATTACAAGGAGTTCAGAAATCATTCCAGAAAGATGGCTCGGGAATCTCTTAAATTGTAGCTCCCATCCGATTAGTTATTTTCGCTTTGATCAGACTAAGTTTTAATTTCTTATCTAAGTAAAGCATAGAAATGTTGACAGAGCCATATAGATAGTTTATATTGAGATTAAATTATACGGGAAAGGGTGTTATTTTACCACAATGGACAATTAATCCTATTTATTAAAGAAAATCAACATAAAATAGTAAATCAATAACTTAACCTAGGTTATTTGGGGAGCGTTTTATGTATAATTTTCAGAATAGGATTGTATTGTGCAGTGTGGTTTACCCTAATTTTGTAATGTTTTTTTAGGTGTATACTTATAAATTTTACTGACCTCCTATTCTGAATGGAATTAGGGGGTTTTTTATATCCCCTCAAAATAAGGAGATGGGATTATGCTATTATTTGAAGGAACATCAATCAAAAAACAATTACAAGACAGATTGCTATTTGATATTGATTTAATGCAAGTGCATGATAATCAACGTATAGGTTTAGTAGGTAGGAATGGAACAGGAAAAACAAGCCTATTAAAAATTATTACAGGTGAAGAATTACCTGATGAAGGTAATATTACTCCTTTTACCTCTGTGAAATTAGTGCCACAATTTAAAGAATCAAGATTGGAGAAAAGTGGTGGCGAAATAACACAGCAATATTTACAGAACGCTTTCAATGAGAACCCAGGCCTGCTTCTTTTAGATGAACCAACAACACACTTAGATACGGAAAGAATTGCTTGGTTAGAAAAAAAGATAAGAAACTATCAAGGAGCAACTGTCGTAGTATCGCATGATCGGGCATTTTTAAATAATGTATGTACTGAAATATGGGAAATTGAAAATAATACGTTAAAAATATTTAAAGGAAATTATGATGAATATGCAAAGCAAAAAGACTTATTGAAAAAACAAGAACAAACTGAATTTGAAAAGTATGAACGTGAGAAACAAAAATTAGAAATAGCAATACGTCAAAAAGAAGAAAGAGCTCAACGCGCAACAAAAAAACCTAAGAATCTTAGTTCATCTGAAGCGAGAATACTGGGTGCTAAAACCCACTACGCCAACATACAGAAAAAGCTGAGAGGTTCTGCAAAGGCTTTAGAAACAAGACTGGAACAATTGGATAAGGTTGACAAAGTGAAAGAGCTACCTGAAATTAAGATGGATATGTTAAATGAAGAAAAATTCACAAACCAATCTGTGTTACGTGCTGAAAATGTTAAGGGAGAGATTGGCGGAAGTAAGCTCTGGGATCCCTTTAGCTTATATTTATATGGCGGCGATAAAGTTGCTATCATTGGAAAAAATGGCTCAGGTAAAACAACTTTGCTTAAAAAAATAGTTAAGCAAGACGAAGGAGTTACAATTCCAGAAAAAGTTAAGATCGGTTACTTCTCTCAACACTTAACCATCCTAAATGATGAGAAATCAATCATAGAAAATGTACAATCGACCTCTAGTCAGAATGAGACATTAATAAGAACAGTTTTAGCAAGAATGCATTTTTGGGATAAAGATGTCTATAAAAAGGTGGGCATATTAAGTGGTGGTGAAAAAGTAAAGCTAGCGTTAGCTAAACTATTTTTAAGTGACGTGAATATGCTCGTTTTAGATGAGCCGACTAACTTTTTAGACATTGCATCTTTAGAAGCGCTAGAAACATTAATGAAAAGTTATCATGGAACGATTCTATTTGTTACTCACGACCGAATGTTAGTAAAAAATATAGCTACAAAAATAATTGATATAAAAGATGGTAAGATAACAGTATTCGATGGATCGTACGAAGCATATGAAGAGTGGCTGGAGAATAAAACAAAGTCTAACAATGATGACCAACTTTTACTAATTGAAACTAAAATATCTGACGTTCTGGGTAGATTGAGCTTGGAACCTTCGCAAGAGTTAGAAGATGAATTTCAAAGATTATTGAAAGAAAAGAAAGAACTGACTAAAAAACTATAAAAACTTCTATTGCCCGTATGAAACGACATCGACATAAAAGGAGTAATGCTAAATACTAGAAAAGGTATGCATATTGAAATGTTAAACATTTAATTAAAAAGATAGTGAATCAAAGTAGAGAATTAACCATGAAATTTAAAGTGGAAATATAACAAGGACATCTAACAAGCCCGTGTCGGAAACGGCATGGGCTTTTGCTTCTGTTAAATTGACCGAAAATTTTAATAGTATAAAATATAAGTAAACGAAACTAGATGGGGTGGTATTTTTGTTATCAATTTCTAGACGAGATTTATATGGTGAAATCTGGTCTGTTGGAATGACGAAAGCAGCTAAGAAGCTTGATATACCTTATGATAAGTTGAAAAAGGCATGTGTTAATCATGATATTCCACTACCAACTCAGTCTTATTGGAGTAAATTATATATGGGAAATGAAAAACCATCTCAACCTGAGTTGCCTAATGCAGAAGATAATCTAGTGATTACAATTAAAAAAGCGAAAAAGCAACAAGTTAAATTAGCTCCAAAAAAGATTGTTAAGTCCACAAAACAAAAAGAAAAACAAGAATCACCACCATTAAAAACAAGTCACGGCAAATTATCAGAACAGGAAAAAAGTTATTTTTCTTACTTTAAACAAGATGAAGATAGGTTAATAGATATTTATAATAATTTAAAAATAAATAAAACACTATCTTCAAAACCACATAAGGCGATAGTTGGGTATCGTAAAAAAACTCAATCCTATCGAGAGGATAAATTGAGAATTAAATCGGCATCTGGAGAAATATTCCCGGAAGTTTTACCTTTTATTGATAGTTTATTTAAAGCCCTTGAAAAAGCAGATGCTAAGATTGTTCCCAAATATGATGAAACTGAAGTTATACTTAAAGATAAATATACTATTACCTTGAACTTTAAACTACCTTGTAGAAAAATTAACCTATCAACAGAAGATGAAAGATATTCTACTTATCATACATTTGAATATGAAACTAAAGGAATAATAAATGTAGAAGTTGGATATAAGTTATCTTGGTATAGTTGGGGTAGAAGTGAAAAAAATATTAATCAAACAAAAAGAATGACTACAGAAGATCTTTTAAGAAAAGTATTTGTATATATATTTTCCTTGCCTAAGATAATAGATGAAGAAGAAAAGGCTTATATAATTAGAGAAAAGCAAAGGCTAAAAGAGGAAGAAGAAAGATTAATCTTACAGGAAAAGCGAGACAATGAATACACAAAAACACAGCAACTCATAAACAATTCCTTGAATTACTTCTATTCTAAATTAGTTCAGGAATATGTTGCAGCTGAAATAGATGAAGAATCAGAGGAATACAGATGGGCGATAGAAAAGGCTAATTGGATTCGTGATTCAGAAAAACATCCTGATGAGTTGTTAAGGGAGAATGAAAAAGAGAAACTGTTTAATAAGAAAACCAACCGTACGAACTTTTGGTGACGAGTTTATTTTTAGGGGAGAAACACTATGAGTTTATTTAAAAAAATATTCAAGAAAAGTAAAGAGAATCACAGTAAATCAAATAAGGGTTTAATGAATGCTTTATCAATAATTCATTTTTTATACTTAAATAGTTTTTG
>DKGO01000127.1 GCA_002453315.1 Caryophanales bacterium UBA6768
AGCCACGATGACATAGCCGGGATGACCATACTGCTTCCTAAATGCATCCCTATAAAGACTGACAATACTCGGGCCATTTCCATCAGCCATAAAATGTCCGAAAGCATAAAGCATTCCTTTTTCCACTGCCAACTTAGCACTTTTCTCACTCGTTCCCAAAAGCCACAATTCCGGTGGAAATGGCGGGACAGGTGTCGGATAAATTTTGGCAAAATCCGAATCTGCGGGAAAACTATTATGCAAGAACTGTTGCAACTCATCTATATCATCTGAAAAACGACCTACTTGTTGTAAATAATTGTCCGATAACGCCATCGATACTTGTGCTGAACCTCCTGGGGCCCTACCTATTCCTAAATCAATCCGCCCCGGATATAAGGTGGCAAGCAAATTATACGTTTCAGCGACATGAAATGGTTTATAATAAGGTAAAAGCACCGCACCAGCACCTATCCTTATTCGTTTTGTCACCTGGCCAATGGCCCCTAACATAACTGAAGGGTTAGGTGATGCAAGTCCAAATAAATCGTGGTGTTCAGCCATCCAAAATCTTTCGTAGCCAAGCCGATCCCCTAACTGTGCTAATTTAATAGAAGCCTCCAATGCCTCTTTAGAGGTTTTCCCTTCAGAAATTGGTGATTGATCAAGGATACTTAATTTCACTTTTACTTCCCCTTTAAGAAAAAACTTTATTTCGGCCGATTGTTCAAAAAGTTTTGATAGGCGAAACCTTTCACTTCATCTTCTGTAAAATGTTTCAATAATGCTTCAATTAAGCGAGGAAATTTTCCCGAATGCTCTAATCCTGTGATGGTTACTGGTATGCCATCAAAATCTGAACCGAATCCAATGTTGTTAACGCCACCTAAGGAACACATATGGTCAATATGCCGAATTAGATCATCAAATGATGCTTCTTCTTGATCAAGGTTAATGAAACTAGGATAAAAAACGACATGTACATTGGCTCCTTTTTTGAACATGACTTTTAATTGTTCATCAGATAAATTTCGTGGATGATGACAAATAGCCTTTGCATTGGAATGACTAGCAAAAGGAAAATCTCCTAACTCCATCACATCCCAAAAACCTTTTTCTGATAAATGGGAAACATCTGTTAACACTTTATGTTCATTATTTATTTGCACAACTTCTTTTCCTAAATTGGATAAACCACTTAAACGATCATCACCAACCCCGTCAGCACATAAATTGGCATTATTCCAAGTAAGTCCAATCGATAAAACACCTAAACGATACAATTGTCTAAGTTTCATCAAATCATTCCCAAAACAATCAGCACCTTCTAATGCCAAGACAGCACCGATTTCCCCTTTTTTAAGATTCTCAATCTCATTCCATGAACGTACATGTTTCATTTCCGGATTTTTCGCTAACACTTCTTCGTAGAAAATATCAACTTGCTCCAATGCATAATGCCATTTTAAATCAAACGGAATATTCGGTTCTAAAAAAATCGCAAAAAATTGGACGTACACATTCCCTTCCTTTAATCGTTTTAAATTTGTCTGTAATTGCTTTGAATTTGCAAATGCCATCGTACTTTTTTTCCATTCTAAATCTTTTGTCATTTTTTCCAATTGTAATTTATATAAAGCATCACAATGTGTATCAATAACTTTCATCATTTATCTTCTCCCAATATTGATATTAACATTATCCCCTTAAGGACAGAATAAAATCTCCTTACAAGTATTATTATTGATATTTTAACACAGTCCATCCTTCTATTTAAAAATAATCCCACAAAGAATGTTTACTTTCATTAAAACCCGGAAATTCTAACTATAGACATAATAATAAGAACTTTGGTAAAATATAATAAAAATGGGAGGTAAATTCAATGAGCAAAGAAAACAATTCTAATCACGATGACAGAACGAAAATCGAGGTAGATAGAAAAACAGAAATGCGTACGAAGGAAACTTCCAAAATGATTAGCGAGGGTGGTTTAGGTGCTCGTGAATATTATGATATTGAGAAAAAGTCTAAACCAGATAATGAAATAAAAGAATCTTGAAACCGATAATAGAAAATGTTGTCACTTTTAAGTATAATTATAAATCACATCGCCCCAAACGGAAAAGGTTAATAAATCCGTTTAAGGGGCAATTTTATTTTTAATTCAAAATATTGGTGTCAACTAAATTTTTAACGATTTATGTCAATAATCCCATTTGCTCAATTGAAAATCACATTCTCGGCATTTTCAACGGAGCTAGAGCAAGTTGCTCATTTGAAAATCACATTCTCGGCATTTTCAACGGAGCTAGAGCAAGATGCTCATTTGAAAATCGCATTATCGGCATTTTCAACGGAGCTAGAGCAAGATGCTCATTTGAAATCGCATTATCGGCATTTTCAACGGAGCTAGAGCAAGATGCTCATTTGAAAATCGCATTTTCGGCATTTTCAACGGAGCAAGAGCAAGATGCTCATTTAAAAATCGCATTATCGGCATTTTCAACGGAGCTAGAGCAAGTTGCTCATTTGAAAATCACATTCTCGGCATTTTCATCGGAGCTAGAGACAGATGCTCATTTGACAATTGCATCATCTGAAAAATTGATTCAATAAGTTAAAAATATAAATTCATCGAATACATTTTTTCAATTGGGGTCTATTAACTATCTATTACATTATCAAACTGTATGTTTAATATACTCATATAAATTCCCAAAGTGGATATATTCCATTCCTTCGGGGTAGTTTTTAACGACATGTTTCGTATCAAAAATAACACATTGAGGCATATTTAAAAATTGATCGCTTGTTAAATCTTTAAATTCATCATGATCGGTTAATATTAAAACCAAACTAGTATCTTGTAATGCCTTGTTACTATTTGATTCAACAAACTCTGCATCAACATGAGGGTCATATACAGAAACCGTAAATTGATTCATTGTTCGAAGCCCATTATAAACTGCAATGGCAGGACTTTCCCGAATATCGCCAATATTACCCTTATAGGCAACACCAAAAATCGTGATTTTATTTCCTTGAATTCGACGCATTAATTTCATGACAATATCAACGACAAACCCCGGCATTGATTCATTTATTTCCCTTGATAACTGAAGCATGTGAGCAGTATTTGGTACTTGGGAAATGACGAAATACGGATCAATTGCTAAGCAATGCCCACCAACGCCGGCGCCAGGAGCATGGATGTTAACCCGTGGATGCTCATTTGCCTTTTCAATCACTTCTAGCACATTAACGCCTAGTTCTAGGCAAATTTTAAAACATTCATTTGCTAACGCAATGTTCACATCACGATAAATATTTTCCATTAATTTGACCATTTCAGCTATTTCAGCGGTCGTTTCAATCAATTTCCCTTGCACGACATTTCCGTAAAATGTTGCCACTTTTTTCCCACAAGGTGGTGTTAAACCACCAATAATTCGATTGTTATAAGTAAATTCATGTAAAATATTACCGGGAATCACCCTCTCTGGACAATAAGCAACAAAAATATCCTTTCCTATTTGTAGTCCTGTTGCAATTATTTTTGGTTTAATATAATTTTCCATCGTTTTAGGTGGAATCGTCGATTCGACCACGACAATATTTCCCGGCTCTAATAATGGAACTATACGATCCAATGCTTCCATGACATTCGTTAAATCACATGTTTTCCAATTATCATCCTTAATTGGAGTGGGAACAGTTATCATGAAAACATCTGCCTTTTCAGGTGATAATGTTGCCCTAAACTTCCCCGTAACTGTTGCCTTATGTAATATATTCTGTAAGCCTTTTTCCTCCAAAATCATGTCACCACTATTTAATTTTTCTATTAAAGATTCGTCAATATCTAGTCCTACAACATCAATTCCACTTTTATCAGCAAAAAGTAGTGCCGTCGGTAACCCTATGTACCCTAACCCTATGACACATAATTTCAATCGATCACCCCCACTAAAATTGACGGTACACCTCCAGCAATTGGTCTTGTTCGTTTTCCCAAGTAAAATGAGAATGTGCTTTGAGGCAATTTTTTTTACACTGTAACCAATGTGCTTTATTTTTCAATAAAAAATTTACCCCCTCTGCAATGGCCAAGGCTTCATGTGAGTCAACAATCACACCTGTTTGATGTTCTTCGACAACCTGTTTGATTTCCGGAAAATGGCAAGCAACAACGGGCACTTCGCATAACATGTACTCAAATAATTTATTCGAGGATGCAGACCAATGATTATAACAAGTGTTTTGTAAAACTTGAAATCCTAGATAAGCATTTTTCGTATAGGCTAATAAATCTTGCAGCGGTACCTTCGGCAAAAAATAAATTTGCTCTTGTAAGCCTTTTTGTACCACCATCCGTTCCAATTGCCCTTTCAATTTTCCGTCACCAATAAATAGTAAAATCCCTTCATCAAACAATGGATAGGCATCAATTAACTTTTCTAATCCACGTCCCTCTTGGATTCCCCCTTGATATAACAAAATTTTTTCATCTTTAGAAATTTGTAATAGCTGATGAATATCCTTTTCGTCATAGGAACGTTGTAGCATTGTAGACGGGTAATTATGAACAACATTTGGATAAAAGCCATAAAGTTGTTCATTGTATTGTGCCCGGGTGTGATTTTCAACAATCATTCGGTCAATTCGTTTAATTAAAAATCTTTCAAACCAAAAATAAAACCGACTATTATACCCTGTTCTGCTCGTTTGGACTTCGTGTGAATCATAAATTAAAGTCTTTTTGCTCCATCTCCATTTTGCACAAATATAGCCTTGTAACAATGTATTCAAATCATTTGCATGATATATATTATATGAATCTCGATATCCTTTTAGTATCATTCGCACAATTAAACTACTTCGGATAAAAACTTTTTTAATAAACGGTATAAATAAAATCAATGCCGCCAATGTGATAATAGCTGTTACAATGGGAAAGTCATAAATGAAAATAATCCAAAGGACAACGACAGAAACCAACAATGATTTACGCCGTTTCAATAGTAAAAAAAACCTTCTCAACCATAACAATAAATAAGGGTATCGTTGTAGGCGAAATACGGTGAAATGGTGATTCCATGTTTCTTTTTTAGAAAGGGTTGGATCATTCGGATTGTCGATACAAATGAGATGTACTGTGTAACCATTATTGGAGAGGGTTGTACATTCGCGAAGTACTCTTGCATCATTCGTGAAATGGTTCCAAACAAACATGCAAACTTTTTTTTGGTTCATTAATCTTGCTCCTTCATCTTGTCGGATTAATTCAATTCATTAATTAATGTATCAATGTGGTTTTCCCAAAGGAAATCCCGTTTGACGGTTTCATAGCAGTTTTGCTGTAATTGTTTTGTTAATGCTGGTTGGTTTTTTAATCGGTCAATTTGTTGAATCATGTCGTCTATATCTTGTTCTGGAAAGACATAGCCGGTGTTGTTTTTGATAATCGTATCGGCTGCAATCCCTGTTATACCAGCAACAATTGGTGTTTGACAAATCATATAATCGATTAATTTCCCGGGCAATACTGTCGAAAAAACTTGATGATTATTTAAAAATGCGACAGCAATATCACTTTTTTTAATTAGTTGCAAGCAACGTTTTCGTGTCGCTGGTTGATGAATATGGACGTTAAACAATTGGTTGTTAGCGACAAATTGGGAAAAGTGCTCTATCCAGTACCCATAACCAATAATATCGAAATGAAATCCCCGTTCATGCAGGCGTCTTGCTAATTTTTTCAGGCGATGTATATCTTGTGCTAAGCCAACATTTCCGGTATAAATGATACGGAAATGATTGTTATGATGCCTTTTGACAGATAACTCCTTTTCATTAGCACCATTGGGTAAATAGATGATTTTTTTTGAAGTTTTTTCGATTTCTTTTTGAATATGTTTTAAAAATCCTTTACTGTTAATCACAATGATTTTCGCCTGGCGATACATGACTTTTTCAGCTTTGCGAAATAGTCGGATAATCCATTTGTTTTGAAATCTTTTTATTCCTAACAAGCTATCGGGCCATAAGTCTCTAATTTCCAAAATTAAAGTTGCTTTCATTAACCACTTGCCAATAATGGCTGTAAAGACAATGAAAATTGGTGGGGAGCTAACGTACAAATAATCAAATGATTGTTTACGGTAATCCCAAATAACATGAAGAAAACGCAGTGTCATTTCCACATAAAAAAAGAGCCTTGACAATAAACTTTTTCCATCGTGGCGATGCTTCATTGAAATACGGATTATTCGTTCATCATCATTTAATTCGGCATCATCCCAGAATTTCTGCTGTTGATATAATTGTTTATTTGGATAGGCGGGGTCAGTTGTCAAAACGGAAACATCAAACTGTTTCCCTCGTAAAAATTGGTATAGATTTTTCATCCTATTTCCTGCACTGCCAATCACAGGATAAAAGTTTTGTGTAATGATAAGAATTTTTTTCGCCATTTGTCCTAACCCCTTGGTGTTTATTAATGAAAAAGTATTTCGTTATGATTATGATGCCCAATATTTGGGAAAAGTATGTGATTTAGGGGCTGTCGACAAAAATGGTGAGATTTTTTAAATATGAATGATGACATTTTCTTTTAGAAAAGCTATTAAATGTCACCTAGGCAAGTAAAGTATGCGATTAATTCAGATGAAGTTGATCAGAATTGTGATACAATAACAGTAATTTAATTGAGCAAGATAATAACGGGAATTGTGCCTTAAGACGGAAAATCTAGGAGGGAATTACGTGACACTTATCTTAATTGCTATTTTTCTTATTTTATTTCTTTCTTCGACAGTAATAGAAAAGAGATTAAGGGAAATTGAAAATCAAAACAACCGTATAATAGAAGTTTTGGAAAACATTAGAGACAAATAATACGACTGTTGGCACGATAATTTAAAAAACAGATTAAGATTACAAGAAATAGGTGGAAAATAATGAAGTTTATAATCAAAATATTAATAATCCTACTATTAATCACCACCACGTCTGCTTGTGCTGAACAAACAAAGGAAGAAGTTAAGCAGTCTCCGGAACAAACCAAAACTACCTACCATTTTTCACATAATGGCCGAGATTTTGAGATATATTACTTTTTTGATGAAGTGCTTAGCTATACGAAACTGATGAACGAAGACCCCAAGTTGGATAATAAGGAAATTTTTCGTCATACTGTACTTGAACCATTCATGAAAGAATCCGCTATTTATCATCAAAATTTAGGTAATTTTTTTTCGCCAACAACAAAAATAGTTAAATTAAAAGAAAACACAAATGAATTACTTAAAAAACAAGATAAAATTAGTCAGTGGATCAAGAAATCTATTGAAAAATCTACAGAATTATTGCCTGGAAGGGATACTACATTTTATGTTTTTCCCGTTAATCCCGACGATTGGTTTACTGTTTATAAAATGGAAGGAATAGGTGGCGCTGCTTTCTTTGGTAATAAAATCTTGCTTATGTTAGACCCAGCTTTTGAAGAAGAAATGTTGAAATATACGGTAGCCCATGAATATAATCACACTGTTCATATGTCACATAATGGGACAAAAAGTATGTCAACGATATTAGATGGAGTGATTACTGAAGGGAAAGCAGATAATTTTGCTAAAATTTTGTATCCTACAATGAAAGTCCCTTGGATTGAGTCCTTGACGGAGGATGAAGAAAATGCTGTCTTGGAGGAATTAACTAAAATAGATGATTCAGCCTATTTTAATGGCTACAATGATTTTTTATATGGAAAATCTTCTAATAACATTCCGCAGTGGGCTAATTATAAAATAGGTTATCAAGTTACAAAAAGTTTTATTGAACATAATCCGGATATTTCGATACCTGAATGGACAAAAATGGATGCCACGCAGATCGTCAAAAATAGTGATTACAAGATGCTTGTGGAGTAGTTAATATGCATGACAAAAAGTTTTACTAATGGGTGGTAGAAAGGATACACCGATGGATAAAAAATACACTGTTGTGACATTAAAAGAACGCCCAGATTTGGAAAATTCATTAAATCACCTGCATCAAATAGGATGGGTAAATTATATGAGAGAAGATCCTGTAGCAATAAAGTATTGGCATACATTACTTACGTGGTTTCCTGAATTTCAATATATTCTCTTAGATGAGGAATTAAAAGCAGTGGCTTGTGGGAATTCAATTCCTTTTGTTTGGGATGGTAATGAAGATAATTTACCATCCGGATGGGATGGGGTTTTTGAAAAGGGAATACTTGATGATGAAAATAACTTACAGCCGAATTCATTGTCAGCCTTGGCTATTGTGATTCATCCGGATTTCAGAGGGCAAGGCCTTAGTGGACAAATGGTAAAGGAAATGAAGGCATTAGCTATTAGAAGCCAATTCGATCATATGGTAGCCCCCGTACGTCCCTCATTAAAACATAGATACCCCTTGATTCCAATGGAAGAATATATCAACTGGCGGAGGGAAGATGGTACTCACTTTGACCCTTGGATAAGAACCCATTTTCAAATGGGTGCTACTATGATAAAAATAGCAGAAACATCTATGGTGATCCCGGGAACTGTTAAGGATTGGGAAGAGTGGACTAAGATGACATTACCTTCGTCAGGGAGCTATATCATAAATGATGGTTTAGTGCCATTAGAATTAGATCATGATGCCGACAAGGGTGTCTACATTGAACCGAATGTATGGATGAAACATCCTTTAAATTTTTCCAAAACCTGAGATAGTTACTGAAAAGGAAGTCTTCATTAGGATATTTAACGGCGATTGATTTGTAGAGAGGGAAAGATTGCATGACCAAAAAGGAACAAAGTGCAAGAGCAGTAAAAAGAATAGTGAATATATTTAGATGTCCAATCTGTCATCTGTCCATGAAGGTAATTGGTTTTAAAAGCCTTATTTGTTCGAATAACCATACATTTGACTTTACTAGGTACGGATATATTAATATGTTAACTCGCCCATCCAATCTACATTATGATAAAAAATTATTTGAGGCTAGACAACAAATAATGATGGAAGGTCAGCTATATTCTGCATTACACAAGAAAATTTCAGAAATAATCATTGATGAATTGGGTGGTTCTTACAACCCAACCGTTATATTTGATGCCGGTAGTGGTGAAGGTTCACATTTACAAAAAATAGTAAAAGCATGTAGTCATCATGTAATCACTGGGATTGGATTAGATATTGCAAAGGAAGGCGTCATCTTGGCATCCAAAAATTACCCAAGTCATATTTGGATTGTTGGTGATTTGGCCAACATTCCCCTGACGAGCCAATCATGCCACGTCATTTTAAATATCCTCTCACCCGCAAATTATAAAGAATTCAAAAGAATTTTGGCTACCGATGGTATTGCCGTTAAAGTTGTACCAGGTCCCAACTACCTGAAAGAATTACGGAATGCACTTTACACAAATAAAAACACTTACACCAACGATGAAACTGTGTCGCTCTTTAAGCAACACTTTCAATTAACAAGGGGTCTTAAACTCCATTATTTTAAGGAATTAAATCAAACAGAATTTGAGGGTTTGGTTCAAATGTCCCCCCTTGCTTGGAACGCAGAAAAGAAACATATTGATTCATTTTTACATCAAGATCATGTTGGGATTACGATTGATTTGGATATTCTGATAGGTTCGATACCCCTACATCTTTAGACTTAACAATTGTATTTTTAAATGCTATTTTGGGTTTTTGAATGAATCCTAAGGTACTTAACTACACTCGAAGATTTATCATAAGGAACATCAAAGTAAATGAATTTAGGCCTTCGCCCCCTTAAATTTTAGTTCCCATTTGATGTATTAACTTTTTCATAATTTACTTTAGTGATATTTTATGCAATAAAAAAGGACTGAAGTGTTCATTCAGTCCAGTTTTTTGGGAGGGAAATAATCTATTAAGCAGATTTTACTTTTGATTTAATGACTGGATATCCCAAATCTTCAATTGCTTTTTCAATATTTTCAATTGTTACGGATGTTGAATCAAACTCTGTTTTTACTTTGCTTGCATTGAACATTACTTTTACGCTATCCTTTTCAACCCCATTCAATCCTTTTACAGCATTTTCGATCTTTTGTAAACATGACGGACATGATAAAGTTTCTAATTGAATTGTTGCTTGTTTCATTGTACTTCACTCCTTTTAATGTTTTTTTACTATTTCTCTTTACAATTCCATTATAACTTGGACTTAGTTTTAATAAATTGATGGAAATCAACATTTGCTTGTTTTACTTAAAGTATTTCATTTGTTTAAGCAGCCTTTTCCCCCTCAACTTTTAAAGCATTTGTTTCAACCTTTGATCCTGTCTTAGTTTTGCTATTTCCCATACGATAACGGAGTAATCTCATACCGTTTAGGACAACAACTAATATACTTGCTTCGTGAACTAACATTCCAATCGACATATTCATCCAGTTACTAAATATTAAGCTAGCCAACAAGATGACAACGACACCTATGGCAATGATAATATTTTGTTTCATATTTCTTGCTGTTGCTTTTGTTAATCCTAATGCATGAGGTAAACGGCTGAAATCTGAATTCATCAGAACGACATCTGATGTTTCGATAGCGACGTCTGTGCCGCTTCCCATCGCAATTCCAATATCAGCTAGAGCTAAAGAAGGACTGTCATTGACACCGTCACCGACAAAAGCAATGATCTGACCTTCAGCTTGCAATGTTTCAATATAAGCTGATTTCCCTTCTGGCAACATATTTCCATGTGCCTCGGTTAACCCAAGTTCACTTGCCACCAAATCAACGGTTCCCTGGTTATCACCTGAAAGCACAACAAGATTTTTCACACCAAGTTTTTTCAAATTCTGGAGATCTTGTTTCACACCCGGACGGATTTGGTCTCTTATCCCCATGAGCACTTTTAATTCTCCATCAACAGCCGTAAGAACAAGGGAGTTCCCATTTTTTTCAAAATGTTCGATATCTTTTCTCATTATTTCATTTAACATGACATTTTCTTTTTCCATTAATGCAACATTACCTACGGCGATTCGGTGCTCATTTACTTTCGCAATAATTCCGGCACCCTTAACGACTTCTGTTTCTTCCACAGTGGAAAACTTTGTCCCACTGATGTCTTGTAGTATTGCTTTTGCTAATGGATGGTCTGATTCACGTTCAACACTCGCTAAATAGGTGAGCACTTCCTTCGTGTTTTCCCCATAAAACTTTTTCTCTGCCACTTCAGGATTTCCGATAGTTAATGTCCCTGTTTTATCAAAAACGATTGTATCTACTTTACTAAAATCATTGATTACTTCACTACCTTTTAATAGCACACCATGTCGAGCACCATTACCAATACCGGAAACATTTGATACAGGAACCCCGATAACTAATGCTCCAGGACATCCTAAAACAAGCACCGTAATGGCAAGCGCCACATTATTTGTAAACAGCCAAACGATAAAGCCAAGAACTAAAACTGCTGGTGTATAGTATTTGGAAAATCGATCAATAAAACGTTCCGCTGCTGATTTAGAATCTTGTGCTTCTTCTACTAATTCTATAATTTGGCCAAATGTTGTATCTTCCCCAACACGGTCTGCTTGAATTTGTATCGTCCCATTTTCTAAAATAGTACCTGCATAAACTTCTGTTCCTGTTATCTTACTTACTGGAATCGACTCACCAGTAATACTTGCCTCATTAATATGACCTTCACCTGTTAGGACTGTGCCATCTACGGGAACTTTTGCACCGGTCTTTACTAATAAAATATCCCCCTCATCAACGTCATCGACATCTACTTCTACAAACTCTCCGTTTTCAATTTGTTTCCAGGCACTTTCTGGTGCCAATTCCGTTAGCTCTTTAATTGCCGAACGGGTCTTATTCAAGGTACGTTGCTCCAAGTAAGTACCAAATAAGAATAAAAATGTGACAATGGCAGATTCTTCATAGTTTTGAATTAGCACTGCACCAATAACCGCAATAGTAACTAATACGTCAATACTGACGACCTTTACCTTTAACGCCTGGTACGCCTGAATAGCAATAGGTGCAATCCCAAGAATCGATGCCATAATGAGTGATACATTTAAAATCGTTGAGCTGTCCAAACCGAATCGACCATAAAACCCAACAACGATTAAAATGGCACTAATTAGCGTAATCTGATTTTTCTTTCCTAAAATAAATCTTTGCATTTCCATTCCCTCCCACGATGAAATTTTTATTCTGTACTTAGTATAGGACGTAATTTGATCGATGTAATTGACGGAGGTCATGATTTTATAATTACTGCTATCATCAGTATTTTCAAAGATTATGATAGGATGTGAATCCCATTTAGGTTTTTTTATTCGTCAAAGACATTGGGTTATTTTTAGTTTGCGAGATAGTATTGGCTTTTTAAAAGCATCATTGTTACAATGGGAATATCAATTGGCTAACGAACGTTAGTTAATGATAATAGTTGTATAAAGAATTACCCAAATATTTGTATGGAGGATTGTACCTTATGATAAGGAAAATTATTGGTGGATATATACGACCTTATAAAGACGAGCAAGGTAGAGTAGTACCAAATTCAATATCCAGTTTGGAGAAGTTAACACTTGGTGGTGTTGAACAATGGATTACAATCAGAAGTAAGGATAAAGAACTGCCGATATTACTATTTCTTCATGGGGGACCCGGTGCTTCGCAGGTAGGTGTACAGCAAAAATATAACGCGGAATTAGAAGCACACTTTATCGTAGTAAATTGGGATCAAAGGGGTGCAGGGAAGTCATATTCACAGGCACTTTCAGCTGAAAAAATGAACTTGAACCAGTTATTGGAAGATGCGAATGAATTAGTAAGATACCTTTTAAAGAGGTTTAATAAGAACAAAATCTTTCTAATGGGTCATTCTTTTGGGGCTGCATTAGGCTTGTATTTTGCACACCGTTATCCTGAATTACTCTATGCCTATGTCAGTATTAATCAGCCGATAAATAGGGGGGAGGAAGAGAAACGATCGTATGAATATGCAGTACAAATGGCTAAAGATAAGAACCATCGCAGGGCCATAAAGCAGCTTAAAAACATTGGTACACCTACTAATGGAACTTACAGTGAATTCTCCAATTTAGTAGTACAACGAAAATGGCTAACAAAATTTAATGGGGTAACATTTCGAAAAAGTGCCACCATGATTAATCTGAATTGTTTAATTAGCTCGCATCTAACTATTCGGGAAAAGTTAAACTTTTTCAAGAGCTTTGGATTTTCAGTTTCCCATCTTTGGAATGAATTTATGAGCCTAAATTTCTTTACATTAGTTCCAGAAATAAAGGTTCCTATTTATTTTATCGCTGGCAAACACGACAGAACTACATTTGCTGATTTAATAGAAGAGTATTTTCATTATGTAAAAGCAGATGATAAACATCTAATTACCTTTGAAGAATCAGGTCATTTATCATGTTTTGAGGAAGCTGACAAATTTAATCAAGTGATGTTACAGCAAGTTCTGCCTATCTATTTACAGGTAACACAGGAAAGGAGGAGAAAGGTATAAAATGACTAATCGTATGTCTACTAAGGAGAAAATTTTATTTGCGGCAATCGATTTATTTTCCCGAAAAGGGTACAGTGGGGTGTCAATTAGAGAAATTACGAGGGAAGTCAGTATAAAGGAAAGCTCTCTTTATAATCATTTTAAAAACAAGGATGAAATGATCACGACCATTTTTGAGAACTTTCGTAACGAGTTTGCCAAAACATTGCCACCTATCGAAAAACTTGACGAGATATTGATAAACTCAAGTATGCAAGATTTTTTTGAGCAAGGCTTTCAAAACTTTAAAATGCATATAGATAACCCAACAAATGAAAAACTGTGGCGGGTTCTTTACATGGAACATTTTCGCAATCCATTAGCGAGAGACATATTTCTCAATGACATTATTAAACAGACATTGGAATTTCTTGAGATTGTATTTGAAAAGCTTATTTCTCTGGGAAAAATTCGTCCACTAAGTCCAACACTACTTGCTGCCGAATACCAATACCCGATTTTTTCTATGGTTACGGAATACAATATGCTTCGTTTTGATCAAAAGAATACTGATGAAATAGAGATGAGAATGAAGGAACATGTTAACTTTTTCATGGATACAGTTAAGGTTGATGGGTAAAAAATAGAAAAAGAAATTCCAACGATAAAAGAACAAATAACAGATATATTAAAAAGATAATGATTGGTAAAAAAGAGACTGTCTTCTAAAATAGGACGCAATTTTCTATAAAACCTCACAACCAAAAGAATCCCCAATTAATGGAGGTTCTATTTTACCAAACTTTAACAGAGCCATTGGAAAAAATGTTGATTTAGCAATCGGGCACTTTAATAGGAAAATAGGGAGCTCCCAAAATGAGGTACCCCATTTTCCTCAGCCGAATCATACGAGCCATAGAGCAATAGTAAAAATCAAACCAAATGCCCAATAATGGCGAGCGACCCATTTCATTCCGCTCATTTTTTCTTGTTGTGTTGCATCTGAACGATAAACATACAATAACTTAACTGCTATCGGAGTTCCTAAATAAACAAATCCTGCTATCCAGGGCAGTATGCCGATAAAGATCATAAATGTCACAGATAAATAAGCAACCAATAGTAACAAGAGGAGCAATGTAACGGCTTTTTTACGACCGATTAAAATTGCCACTGTTTTTCTAAATGGTACGTCTTTTTTTATATCTCGAATATTGTTCGTTAAAATCATGGAAGCAATCAGTGCTGCAAATGGAATAGATAGTAAAATAATCTCAATAGTGATGGTGTTCCCTTGAACAACATAGGCCAACACTGTAGTAGTAATACCTAAAAAAATGATTCCAATTACTTCCCCTAATCCAATAGCAGAAAATGAATGTTTTCCCGCTGAATATCGATAACCCGCCAAGATGCCGATAATTCCTACTGGAATGACCCAATACGTCGTCATTGATGCTAACCATAAACCGATGATTGATGCAATAACGAGAATTACTATGGCGACGGGTAACACTTGGTGATGCATCATTTGATTTGATGATGTTTTATTAGCGGTCCATTTTTCCGGATCTTGCCCGTGTTTAAAATCATAATAATCGTTTAACATATTTGTCGCTACTTGTATAAGAATACAGGCAGTTAACAAGGCAATTAGGGCTTCAAAATATATAGCACCAGTCATTTTTGCAAAACCAGTTCCAACTAAAATTGGGGCAATCGTTCCCGTTAACGTCATTGGGCGAATCAGTTGCCACCAAGAATGTTTGTAATAAGCTATTTCCTCTCCGTAATGAAAAGTAACTTCCTCTTTAATCATTATCATCACATCCTTTTTCTAAATAATGACCATTAGGTAAATCAAGATGGTAAAACCGATTACTTCAACTGATTCAATTGCCATATATTGAATGAGTAATTTCCAAATTCCCTTTTCATAACCTATATCAGCATTTTCCCAAATGGTTGTCTTTTTAAACAATTTCATTGCTAAAGGATAAGCAACAAATATTCCCCAGAGTAGGCTAATGGTGGCAATCATCAATGCGGCAAGCCAAATATTGCCGTATGTTGAACTGACTACTGCATGCCAACTTTTTAATGGGCCTAATACAGTCCCTAATAAAACGCCTGTTAAAATAACAATTAATCCTGCGATAGAAAACAAGATATGGGTCCATTCCATTAACGATAAGAAAAATTTTCTCTGAATGGTGTAAGGAAGTTTTCTGGCTGCCGGAAACACTCCCCAACCGACAAAGAAAATTCCCCCTACCCATATGATGGCTGAAAATATGTGCAAAAACAATATAGCCTGTCGTAGTTCCCACATCATCATCAGCCTCCTTTGCAACATTCCTTGTTATCTTTTATTATGAATTGATTTGTGCCGACATTATTTGACGTAGGTCAATTTTTTACGGACGTTTACAAATTTGACACATTTAAATTTTGCATTAAAAAATGTATAAAAGAAATTAACGATGTTTTCCGTTATAATGGACATAGAAAGACCTGCGGTAATATGTCA
>DKGO01000021.1 GCA_002453315.1 Caryophanales bacterium UBA6768
ATTACCCGGAACTGTTTATTTCGTATTAACGTTGGAAGAAGCAGAGTTTTTAATTAAAAAGGTGACAATGAATGATTCTATGAGAATTTTTGACTGTGAAGATGATATTGAACCGAATGAAATGGCTATTTCAGTGCTAGAAGAAGTTGCTAATATTATTACGGGGGCCTATTTATCGGCTATTTCAGATTTTACGCAAATAAAAATGGCTGCATCTGTACCATACTTAAGTATTGATATGGCTGCTGCAACTTTAGTAACTGGCTTGATTGAATTATCAAATGTTACCGATTACGCCATTACAATTGAATCATCTCTAGCTGACGGAAATAAGAAAGGAATGACAAGTGGACAGTTTTTATTAATTCCTGACCCACCTTCAATACCGAAATTATTTCGGGCACTTGGAATCGAAGAAAATGAATAAGCAATTAACAGTTATCAAAGTGGGGATTGCCGATTTAAATATTGTACGTCGTGACCAAATCATTCGCACATCTGGTTTAGGGTCTTGTGTCGGCATTGTCATTTATGATTTAAATAATCAATTAGCGGGAATGGCCCATATTATGTTGCCAGATTCTAATTTAACACAACAAAAGGATTTTAATCCATATAAATATGCCGATACTGCGATAGCTATTTTAGTAGAAAAATTACTAAAGTTAGGCGCAAAAAAAGTAAATTTAAAGGCTAAAATTGCTGGCGGAGCTCAAATGTTTGCTTTTCATTCAACCTCACCCATCACTAGAATTGGTCCACGAAATGTTGATGCAGTGCTTGAGGAATTAAAGAAATATCAAATTCCGATCGTTGCCAAAGATGTGGGCGGTAATAATGGACGTACAATTGAATTTGATCCAACATCGGGAATATTAAAAATTCGTGCCGTGAAAAAAGAGGAGATTTTCATATAATTAGAAAGGATATAGACATGAAATCTGAAAATTCCAAGTCACTAGAATATTTATGGGAACAGTGGAGTGAGCAAAAAGATGAACAAATTGCGAATGGTTTAATTAATCATTACATGTATTTAGTTCATTATCATGTAGATAGAATTGCTAGTTATATACCGAATAGTTTTGATAAAAATGATCTATTTAGCTTGGGATTATTAGGATTATATGATGCTTTGCATAAATTTGATATGGGCCGGAAATTGAAATTTGACACCTATGCAACGATTCGTATCCGTGGATCTATCATCGATGGACTACGTAAAGAAGATTGGTTACCTAGGTCGATTAGAGATCAGGCCAAAATAATTGAACAAACATCACAAATGTTAGAAAAACAACTAGAAAGAAATCCTACTGCAAAGGAAATTGCCTCCTCCTTACAAATGGGAGAAGATGAAGTGACATCTATTATAAGTGATACACTGTTTGCCAATGTATTGTCAATGGATGCAACAACAAGTCACACAGATAACGGTGATGAAGTGATGCTCTCATCATCTATCGAAGATAACAAAATGACAACTCCTAGCAAACATTTGGACAATGTTATGTTAAAAGAAGATTTAATGAAAGGCTTGAAAAAATTAACAGAGAATGAACAAATGGTGATTAGTTTATTTTATTTTGATGAATTGACACTAACAGAGATAGGTCATGTATTAAACTTAACGACCTCGAGAATTTCTCAAATTCATAAAAAAGCTATTTTTAAGTTACGAAATATTTTAAATGAATTGAACAGCGAATATGTGAGATAAGGACGTGAAATGTGATGGTGAAAATTCAGGATTACTTTTATATCGATATATCATCCGATAAACTAACGGCTTATCTATGTTGTCATGAAGTAAATAGTAGTGAAATATCCGAATTACAAATTACAGAGGAAGATATCATAGAATTAATGAAAAGGCATAAGGTGACATATGGTATTAAATATCCCCAAATTAAAGAGATGGTGGAGGAAATAAGACTAGATTTATTTCCTTTAAAAATTGCCGAGGGTACGGAACCAATTGATGGTGATGCGGGAAAGATTATTTATGAAGCCGATTTAACAACGGAAATTGATCGGTCTGAAGGTTGGGATTTTCGGGAAGTGATGAAAATTCCTTCTGTTAAAAAAGGGGATAAGTTAGCAAAGATTGTGCTTCCTACGAAAGGAATTGATGGAAAATCTGTTTTAAATACTATCCTTCGGGCAAAGCATGGAAAACCGGTCAAATTACGGGCAGGGAAAAATGTCGTTTATGACCAAAATGAATTAACCTTTTTTGCAACAGAAGACGGGGAATTCAATATAGCATCAGATCAAATTAATGTATTTTCCTTATATGAAGTACGTGAGGATATTTCCTTAAAAATTGGGAATATAGACTTTGTTGGCTCTGTTCATATTTATGGTAATGTCCCAAGTGGCTATACAATTAAAGCCGTGGGAGATGTGAAGATATACGGAATTGTTGAGGCGGCGGAAATTAAAGCTGGTGGCTCCGTATTTGTATCCGAGGGAATGGCCGGTCTCAAAAAGGGTTTTATTGAGGCAAACGAGAACGTCTATATTGGATATGTGAATCAGGGAAAAATTATCGCAGGAAATAGTATAGTCGTTGAAAATTCAATATTGCATAGTCATTGCAGTGCAACGAATGATATTATTTGCCAACACGGGAGTGTCATCGGTGGAACAATGTCTGCTGGTAGAATGATGAAAATTAAAAATGTAGGAAACCGAATGAACAGTGAAACAAGCATCATTTTTGAAACGGAGTTGAAACAGGCTTTAGAAATAAAGAAATTAAAAACAACAAAGGTTAATATAGAAGAAAATTTAAATAAAATTAATCTTTTAGTGAAAAAGTTAACTGCCTCACCACTACAAAAAAAGGATGCTAAAACAAAAGCAACTTTAAACAAACTAACTAATTCTAAACAAATATCTGAAAACCAAATCGTTGAAATAAATGAACAATTAAGAAAATTAGCACATGAAGTAGGGGAGGAGCGAGAGTCTTATTTAGAGGTGGAAGGGACAATTTACCCTAATGTCACGATTGGATTTAGTAAATATAAACGAAAATTAAACAGAGAACACCAAAATGTATTGATAAGAGTGATTGACAACGAAATAAAAATATTTAGGAAATAAATATATTATTTGTCATTATAATGAATGGGAAGGTTGTGTGAATAATGAGTTTAAAATCGATTGAACTACAAGTCGCTATCCCTAGAACCCATGACGCTGGTAAGATGCAGGACCAAATGACAAAACAATCACAACAATTTCAGGACACCTTAACGAAACAACAATTACAAGAAGAATTGCTCAGACGTGGTAAAGTGAATGAATATGACGCAGTTACCCAACAGAATGTGTCTGATGAGGAAAAACAACAACAACAAGAAGACAGGGAGAAAAAGGAACGACAATCGAAAGATAAGGAGAAACTACAGGTGAATCATCCTTATTTAGGGAAGAAAATCGATCGTAGCGGATAGAAGGGAATCGCCATGACTTCATTTTTGTTAATTATTAGTTTTTTGTTACACATTTTATTGTTTATTATTATTTTTTATTTATATCAACATATTCAGACTTTAAAATCAAGCCAGGCAACAGAAATTGATCAAATGTTAAATGATTTTATTAAGCAAATAAAACTAGAGAATCAAGCATTACAAAAATCGCTATCCCATCCAACGGAAAAGGGAATAAAAAATGATGATGGGCAAAATAAGGAACTTGAGAATGAACAAATGCTAGATAAAGTAGCCAAAAAGGAATTATTTGATCATCTTCAAATAAACACAGACCAATTAGTAACCAAGCCAACAGACCAGGTAGAAACCTCATTACAATCGAAAGTAATTTATTTACATGACCAAGGTCACTCAATTGAAAATATTGCTAAAAAATTAAATTGTGGTAAAACAGAGGTTGAGCTACTCATTAAATTTAACCAAAGTAAATGAACACCAATGAAAAGGGTGGGCGCTTTATGCTTGCTAATTAACTAAAATTATGTTATTTTTATTTTTGGTGTTTCATGAAAGAAGATATTCAATTACACACGTTCAAGGATTTGTATATTAGGTGCCAACATGTTGGTAGTATACAAGGAAGAATTGAGCGGAGGATAAAAACCAAGAGGAGGAAAAAAGAATGTCAGTTATATCAATGAAACAATTATTAGAAGCAGGAGTCCATTTTGGCCATCAAACACGTCGTTGGAATCCAAAAATGAAGAAATATATTTTCACTGAGCGTAACGGAATTTATATTATCGATTTACAGAAAACCGTTAAAAAAATTGAGGTAGCATACGAATTTGTTAGACAGCTATCTGAGAACGGTGGAACAGTGCTATTTGTTGGAACGAAGAAACAGGCACAGGAATCTGTTAAGGATGAAGCAACTCGCTCTAGTATGTTTTACGTGAATCAACGCTGGTTAGGCGGAACATTAACTAACTTCCAAACAATCCGCAAGCGAATTAACCGTCTAAAGGATATTGAAAAAATGGAAGAAGACGGCACATTCGACGTCTTACCAAAAAAGGAAACAGTAGATTTGTTAAAAGAAAAGGACAGATTGCTGAAGTTTTTGGGTGGCATTAAAGATATGAAAAAATTGCCTGATGCAATTTTTGTTATTGATCCACGTAAAGAAAATATTGCCATTGCTGAAGCTCGTAAGCTTAATATTCCAATTATCGGTATTGTCGACACGAATTGTGATCCAGATGAGATTGATTATGTCATACCAGCGAATGATGATGCGATTCGGGCAGTTAAATTGTTAACCGGGAAAGTCGCTGATGCGATTATCGAAGGTAGACAAGGTGTAGAAATGGAAGAACAAAAAACGGTAGTTTCTGAAACGGCTGAAAAAGTGTCAGATGCTAAAAAGGAAGTGCCAGCAAAAGAAGAAAAAGTTGAAGAAGAGTCAGTGGAAGAAAAAGTAAGTACTGAAGAAAAAACTGACGGAGAGTAATGAAACGTTAAAAGGTGATAAGGGGAAATCCTTTTATCACTTTTTTTAAAGAGTTAAATGGTAATGATTAAATAAATGAATTAGAAAATAGGAGGATTTTAGAATGGCAATTACTGCAAAAATGGTAAAAGAATTACGTGAAATAACTGGTGCCGGAATGATGGATTGTAAAAAGGCCCTAACAGAAACAAATGGAAATATGGAAGATGCCATTGATTTCTTACGTAAAAGTGGGGCTGCACAAGCGGCCAAAAAGGCTGGTCGAATCGCTGCGGAGGGATCAACGAAAATTGTGATAAGTGGCAATGATGCAGTATTGTTAGAAGTTAACTGTGAAACGGATTTTGTAACAAAAAATGAAACTTTTAAAACTTTATTAAATGATTTAGGGGATCATTTAGTTTCGAAAAAACCAAATAATTTAGAAGCAGCATTAAAGCAAACAATGGATAGTAACAACACGACTGTAGAAGAACATATTAATGATGCAGTCGCTACTATTGGTGAAAAAATTTCACTACGTCGATTTGACGTAGTAAGTAAAGCAGACAACGAAGTGTTTGGATCATATTTACACATGGGTGGGACGATCGGTTCTTTAGTGTTATTAGAAGGAACGAATAATGAAGAGGTTGCTAAAGACATTGCAATGCATGTTGCAGCAGCAAACCCAAGTTATATTTCACGTGAGGATGTTGCAGCAGAAGAGGTAAATCGTGAAAAGGAAATTTTAAAAGAACAAGCCTTAAATGAAGGAAAACCTGAAAAAATTGTTGAAAAAATGGTGGAAGGTCGTTTAGGTAAATTCTTTGAGGAAATTTGTTTACTTGAACAAAACTTTATTAAGGACCCTGACAAGAAAGTTAATCAGTTAGTAAAAGAGAATGATGCAGCAGTTAAATATTTTGTTCGTTACGAAGTTGGCGAAGGAATGGAAAAAAGAGAAGAAAATTTTGCTGATGAAGTAATGAGTCAAATTAAAAAATAAATATTTTAATTCAAAGGGAACACTTGGTGTTCCCTATTTCTTAATGGTATAATATATAAAGATTAATTTATCTTTCCTGGAGGTAATTATGGTCGCTCGTTATAAAAGAATCGTCTTAAAGTTAAGTGGTGAGGCTTTAAGTGGTGAACAAGGATTTGGAATTGAACCTATCGTTATTCAGTCAATTGCCCGTCAAGTTAAGGAAGTAGCAGAACTTGGTGTTGAAATAGCTATTGTTGTTGGTGGGGGAAACATTTGGCGTGGTAAGGTTGGTAGCGAAATGGGAATGGATCGAGCTAACGCGGATTATATGGGGATGTTAGCCACGGTGATGAACTCGCTAGCATTACAAGATAGCCTGGAAATGATAGGCATACCAACTAGGGTACAAACATCGATTGAAATGAGACAAGTTGCCGAACCATATATTCGTCGAAAGGCTATCCGTCATTTAGAAAAGAAACGAGCTGTTATTTTTGCTGCCGGAACGGGAAATCCTTACTTTTCAACCGATACGACAGCGGCCTTAAGAGCAGCAGAAATTGAAGCAGATGTTATTTTAATGGCAAAAAATAAAGTGGATGGCGTCTATTCGGCGGATCCTGAAACGAATAAAGAGGCTATAAAATATGATGAATTATCTTTTTTAGATATGATAAATGAAGGTTTAGAAGTGATGGATTCAACGGCCTCTACATTATGTATGGATAATGATATACCATTAATCGTATTTTCCATTCTAGAAGAGGGAAATATTAAAAGAGCAGTTCTAGGTGAAACTCTTGGAACGACGATAAGGGGGAAATAGTTAACATGGCAAAAGATGTATTAACCCAACTAGATGAAAAGATGAACACAGCGATACAAGCATTTACTAGAAATTTAGCTACTGTTCGAGCTGGACGGGCTAATCCAAGCTTGTTGGACAATGTTTTTGTTGATTACTATGGTGCGACAACGCCATTAAATCAATTAGCAACAATTGGTGCTCCGGAGCCTAGGCTTCTTGTCATTACACCATTTGATAAAACTTCCATCGGTGATATTGAAAAGGCAATCCAAAAGGCTGACTTAGGATTATCCCCATCAAGCGATGGAAATGTAATCCGCATTAATATTCCAACCTTAACAGAGGACAGACGTAGGGAGCTAACAAAAGTAGTTGGGAAATATGCTGAAGAAGCCCGTATCCAAGTGAGAAATGTACGAAGAGATGCTAATGATCAATTGAAGAAAATGGAAAAGAATACAGAAATAACAGAAGATGGGCTAAGAAAATATCAAGATGAAGTTCAAAAAGAAACTGATAAATTCATCGAAAACATTGATCAAATAGTGAAAAATAAAGAAGCAGAAATTATGGAAGTTTAGGAAATGACCTTTTGCCCTCTTCTTAAGAGGGTATTTTATTTCCGATATTTTATAGTATGTCATCTGATTTTTTTAAACAGGGCTACTATTGAATTTTTTGTTTATAAAATGAAACTACTACTTTTTCGAGTTAATTCTTTAACAGCATTTTAAGTATAAAGTATACCAAAACCATTTAAATATTAATATACTGTAACGAATATTAATAAGATCTCTAATAGGTAAATAAAAATTGACTTAAACACTTTGGGGGATAAAAATGGTGATTAGACTACCATTTATGAAAAAAAATCAAAAACAACATAAAAAGGAAGATTTTGATAATATACCAGAACATGTTGCGATTATTATGGACGGGAATGGTCGTTGGGCAAGCGAAAAGGGTTTGCCACGTGTAGCTGGTCATAAGGAAGGAATAGAGGCTGTTCAAAAAATTGTTCGTTCAGCTGTTGATCATCGTATTAAAATTTTAACATTATATGCATTTTCAACAGAAAATTGGAAACGACCAAAGCCAGAAGTTGAATTCCTAATGCGTTTACCGAAAGAATTTTTGCATATTTATTTACCTAAACTGATTGATATGAATGTAAAAATCGCAACGATTGGAGATTTTGATTCTTTACCACTTCATACACAAAAAGCCATAAATTTTGCCAAAGAGCAAACAGCAGCTAATGATGGATTATTATTAAATTTTGCCTTAAACTATGGTAGTCGATTTGAAATCATGCAGGCAATTAAACAAGTCATTAATGATTGGGATAAAGGTGATGTTGAGCTCGATGATATTGATGAGCAGATCTTTTCTAAATATTTGTATACTGACTATATTAAAGACCCTGATCTTCTTATCCGAACGAGTGGTGAACAACGACTAAGTAATTTTTTATTATGGCAACTAGCCTATACGGAATTTTGGTTTACTGATGTGTTGTGGCCGGACTTTGATGAACAGTTATTTGCAGAAGCGATTCTAGATTATCAAAAACGTAAGCGAAGGTATGGTGGCGTTTAAGGGGTTGAATGTTAATGAAACAACGAATTTTAACAGCTATCATTGGATTAATTATTTTCATTCCAATCATTTGGTATGGGAAGTTGCCTTTTATCATTACAGTTTATTTATTAGCATCAATAGCACTTTATGAATTAATGAAAATGTATTTTATTCACTCAAAGCTACCATATTTAATTTTAGCCACTATTTTTTTGTGGTTATTCATGTTGCCATTTGATTCATTAGCTTTAGGTCAAGTGGCTATCACAAAATTAAATATTATCATGATATTTTTAGTGATTTTACGCATTATAACAGCATTAACAAAAAATCATTTCACCTTTGACAAGGCGGC
>DKGO01000016.1 GCA_002453315.1 Caryophanales bacterium UBA6768
AACGCGCGTCGTAACCGCGTGCTAAAATAAAGATCATTTCACCATATTTGTAACGCGCGTCGTGACCGCGTGCTAAATTATAGATGATTTCACCATATTCGTAACGCGCATGTGGCGAGTGTTAACCTTGCGTTTATTTATCGTATTTGTTTCGCTTTCCAGTCAAGTTTCACCTTGTTACACGTTCCCAAACGAAATCAATCGCTCCCAAATGTAATGGAACTAATCCCTAACCATGGCTGTTCGCCCCCAAATTAATTGTTCAGAGCGTAAAGAATATTATTTTTTCAAATACATCCCACATTTTATAAAAATTAACAATGGCTATTTTTCTAAAACCCTTCATGAATGAGTAGTTTCCCATTATAATAGAGTTAGAGAGAACTGTTCCTTAAAAGGGGGGGAACCAACTTGAAGAAAAAAAGATTGATAAGTTTTGTTGCTATTTTATTAGCTTTACTTTTAATTATAGATGTAGGGGCTAGTGCTTATTTTTATCATTTAGTTATTAAGCGTGGCCCGAAGGATTTTTTACAAGGAAATGAAGACTTGGAAGTGTCGGCTGAAACGATGGATGTTTTTCTCGAAGGTGATTGGATTGATTGGACGAACAATCAAAATTTTGAAACGATGGAGATGGCTTCTTTTGATGGATTGTCACTTAGGGGCTATTATTTAGAAGCGGAAAAACCGACGAATCGTACAGTGGTTTTTGCCCATGGGTATCTTGGTCATGCATTTGATATGGGTTTGTTTGGTGAATATTATTATGAACAACTTGGCTTTAATATGTTTACTCCTGATTTACGTGGTCACGGGGCAAGTGGTGGAGATTATTATGGATTTGGTTGGCATGATCGGTTGGACTTAATTGATTGGATCAATTTAATCATTGAGAAACAAGGGCCAGATTCAGAAATTGTGTTACATGGGCTCTCGATGGGGGCGGCCACTGTTTTAATGGCAAGTGGTGAGAAATTGCCTGAACAAGTAAAGGTCATTATAGCTGATAGTCCATACAGTTCGGTCTATGATTTGTTTGCTTACCAAATGAATCGGATGTATCATTTGCCTGATAAGCCTGTTTTACCAACATTAAGTATATTAACGAATTATTGGGCGAACTATTCTTTAACTGAAGCTTCAGCATTGAATCAGGTAAAAAAAGCAACTGTCCCAATTTTATTTATGACAGGGGAAGCAGATACGTTCGTACCAACAGAAATGGCGAAAGAAATTTATGAACAAACCAGTAGTGAAAAAGAATTTTATTCATTTCCTAGTGCAAACCACGGTGAATCAATCGTTTTATATCATGATGAATATTTAAAGAAAATGACGAGTTTTATAGGAAAATATTTATCTTTTTAAAATATTAATGCCTTTTAAACAACGGCTGAATTTTCCGTTGTTTTTTTATGAGTATTTAACAAAAAAATAATCGAGTAAATAGAGAATAACAGCAATAAGCCTATTGTGGATCGATAAAATGTGGTAGTATTTAATTAAATTGAAGAATATATTAATGAAGGAAAGGAAAATTGAAAATGGACGTAAAATTTCCGATTGGAGAATTAGAGATTCCAGAAGAAGTAACATTAGAAAATGTTCAGGAATGGTTGAAGGAGATAGAAACGTATACGACTCGATTAAGGGAAACAGTCGATGGATTAAATGATGAAAATTTAAATAAAAAATATCGTCATGATAGTTGGACAGTGCGTCAACTTGTGCATCACATTGCAGATTCTCAGTTGAACATGTATCAGCGTTTGAAGATGGCTTTAACTGATGACAATCCAACAGTTTCGACTTTTGATCAAGATAAATGGGCAACCCAACCAGATACAAGTCTACCCGTAGAGTGTTCTATTAAAATGTTAGAAGGTATAAATGAGCGTATCGTGTCATTAGGTAACACTTTAACTGAAGAACAATTGCTTCGGGTTTTTACGCTGCAAAATAGTGGTGAAATCAAAGTAGCAAGCAAAATTGCAAAATTGGCTTGGCATGAAGAACACCACTTAGCACATATAAAAATTGCTTTGTCCAAAAGTTAATTACAGAGTATGATTAACTTACAAATTGAATAACTCCCTTATCTTATTTCGGGCACAAATTGTTGTATCAATCATTTTGGCAAAGATGGTGAATTTAATGAAAGGGCTTACAACTTTATTATAGGAATTGCCTTAGCTGGGTGTAGTCAGTGGAAACGAATCAACATTTGCAAAAAAATTACAATAATTCATGGGATAGTCATCCCGCCATCGTGAAACAAAAATACAATGATGGACAATACAATCCGAGGAAATGAATGAAAGCTAGATTGAAATAATATCTAAGGAGAGGGATATACATGTTTTTGTTCATGGTTCCTGTCATGATCATTATTTTACTATATTTTTCAATAGGTTATTTTATTTTTAAACGGAAATTAAACATTGTGGAAAAAAGATTATATCCTTTTTCAAAAAACAGAAGCAAAGTATTTTTGGTACTTGAATTTATTTCTATTGCTACATTTGCGGTCATTAGTGTCATTTATATAAATCATTTGGATACAATCGACTTTTCTCCAACTTTCATTCCTAAATTATCAATTATATTGTTTCTCGTTATTCAATTAATTAGAGGGTCGGAACTTTGGGTGTTTAACCGGGAGGAAAAGTCCTATTATTATCAATCTCTTGGTGCTATGATGCTATTTTCGATATTTGTTTATTTTCATTATGTGGAAAGTTATTTATGATAGTTAATTTTGACACAATTGCTGAAGGAATTTTTAATATAAGGGAAAGGACGGTTTTATGAAAAATTTTCTTTATTATTTTGGATGGACTTTTATGATCAGTTTTATTATTTATCTCGGGACTAAGTATCAAATACAATTACAAAAAGAAATGAGTCAAACGATGGAACCGGGAAAATATCTTTCCTTTTCTGTTCTCTTTCCTATTATTATTGGACTTTTTTTAGGATTACCGAGACTCATCAATAAAATAAAACAACAAAAAGAATGGACAATCAACTGGATGAAACTCTTGGTGATTGGACTTCCAACATTACTCGTCATATTCATTTATTTATTTTTATATCAAATTCCTGAAAGCATCCTCCCATTCATACCAGAACAAATCTTCCTACGGAATCAAACGATTCATGTAGTAGCTGGTGTAGTGTTTGGGTATGTTTTGTTAGATAGTCTCAAGGAATGATATAGTTTTTCATAAAAATTTTCTATCATCACTAGGGGACTAAAGGAGATACACTAGTATAAGAAACATTAATGCTATCGGAACAAAAATGCTTTATCATAAGAAGGCTTTAATAAAAGAAGATGCATTAGATGCTATCCAAGAAACATCTTATAATGCTTTATTATTTATTTATTAAATTGTAATGTGTAAAAAAAGAGGAGGGATTACAGTCTCTCCTCCTTGTTATCTATATTTTTTTAGCTTCAATTCCTATTCCAGACATTTAATTGACAGACCCTCACCTTAAAATACGCTTGGCACCACGATATAATTGCTTAATCCATACAATCCATGTAACAGGACACTAGCATAAACTGAATCAGTCTTATTCCGAACGATCCCTAAAATAAAACCCATCACTAATGCAAAACTCATGGCAGCTATTCCGTTAATAAAATCAAAAGAAGTTTGGTTGATAAAAACATCTATGATTAGAGAGGGAATGAAGTGGAGTAGTCCAAACCCAATCGTTGCTATCCAGATGCCAAATCTTGATTGGATAAACCCACGCCAGAAAAGTTCCTCCCCGAAGGCAACAAAAATGAGCTGGAAAAAGATTGTCGTTAAAGGTGGAAGTTGTAAAGTTAAAGGTCCCTCTGTTAAAAAAGCAACAAAGCGAAAAAATGTAATAACGAAAAGGAGTACCGCAACATGCCATAATACATGTCTTTTCCACTTACCGACGTGGAGACCAAACCACTGTCTTGGTTTTTTGCTAAAAAAGAAATAGGTAAAAAAAAGGAGATAATTTGCACTTACCCCTAAATAATTCCATGCAAAAATATCCCTTTGCCATGCCATTAAGTTTTGTTCTCCAATTGATATGATTGATGGAATCACTAATAAGCAAAATAGAACGATAATCCATCCCATTGCCTTAACTAGATTTGTCATGTTTAACTCCTTAACATGATGCCTTGTTAAAATACTTTTTGTTAAAAAATTACTAACGCTAGCCTGATAAAAATCATTTTACTGTGTGGAACTTCGGCTCAAGCCCTTCTATGAACACGACATTCTTGTGTCTATTTTGGCCCCAAAGTCTTCGGTGGGATGAGCATTTTCACGCGGTCCCTGGACGTGATCTTACCCACAGGATCCCCGTATTTTTATCAATCAAACGTATTTTTATCAATCAAACGTATTTTTTTCACACGGAAATCTGTGCATCTTTTTCATATGCCTGTTGTAATTGCTTTGTGAAAACCCCTGGCTTTCTTGAATCAACATCACGTTCATCAACGGAAACGATTGGTATTATTTCTGAAATACTACTCGTTAGAAATAGTTCATCTGCTTCATATAAATCTTTTTTCGTGAAAGCTTCTTCTACTACTTTCATCGATAAACTTTCCGCAAGTCCAATGACTTTATCACGGACACAGCCACGTAAAATTCGATTTGTTGGTGGGTGGGTGTAGATAACCTCGTTCTTTACAAGAAAAATATTGGAAGAACTGCATTCTGTAACGGTGTCATCATCAAGGAAAATTGCTTCATAACAGTTGTTTTCAATTGCTGCTTGTTTCGCCAAAATGTTTGGCAATAAATTTAAGCTTTTAATATGACATTTTTTCCACCGGTCATCTGGTAGCGTGATTGTATTTACACCATTCGTTACTTCATTTATAGGTCGTGGTCGATTTTGAATATAGGCATAAATATTCGGTTCGATTCCTTTTGGAAAAGGATGATTGCGTTCTGCAGAACCACGGGAAATTTGTAAATATATGAAACTATCAGTATTTACTTCATTTTTTTCCACAAGTTTATGGAGTAGTTGACTCATTTGTTCGGGTGTTTCCTTAATCGAGATGGAAACGGAGTCGAGTGAACGATACAGGCGGGCAATATGTTCCTCAAGTAAGTACACATTCCCCCTATAAATTCGAATGACCTCGTATACACCATCACCGAACTGTAAAGCCCTTTCTTCATAAGGGAAAAGTAACCAATCTTTATGAATTAATTTACCTTGCGATAACACGATTGAATAATGTGACAATGGAAATTCCCCCTCCACGTTTCAATAATCCTCTATTATTGTATGTAACCGACTGATGAAAGTTACCTATCCATAGTGTACATTGTCTGTATCGGTAAATATACTGAAATGATTGTTTTACTTAAAAAAATCATTCATAATAACAGAGTAACCATTGTTTAAAGAGGTGTTGAGATTGGATGTAAACACATTGAAAGATGAGTTAATCGCTTATAGTGAAACAATCGGCATTGATAAAATTGGGTTTGCGTCTGTTGATATATTTTCAGAATTTAAAAATCGCCTAATCGTGCAAGAACAGCTACAATATGCTTCCGGCTTTGAAAAAGGAACAATTGAGGAAAGGACAGAACCTACCCGACATCTTTCAAATGCACAATCCATCATTTCGATTGCGTTGGCATATCCATCGCGCATCATCAATCCACCAAAAAGTACGAGAGAAAACCGCCGGGGAATTTTTTGTCGGGCTTCTTGGGGAGATGATTATCATGGGGTGCTGTATAACCGACTGGAGAAAATGGTGGAGTTTCTACAATTAAGATGGGAAAATTTTTCTTGTAAAATAATGGTTGATACAGGAGAATTGTCTGATGCTTCTGTTGCTGAAAGAGCCGGAATAGGTTTTAGTGGAAAAAATACAATGATCATTACAGAAGAATTTGGTTCATTTGTTTATTTGGGTGAAATGATTACGAATATTCCATTTGTCCCAGATGAACCTGTTGAAGATAGTTGTGGTGATTGTCGTATTTGTTTAGATGCTTGTCCAACTGGAGCACTAGTCCAAGGTGGACAACTAAATGCCCAGCAATGTCTTGCTTTCCAGACACAGACGAAAGGTTTTTTAGCAGATGAATTTAGAGACACAATAGGGACAAGAATTTATGGTTGTGATACGTGTCAGGCTGTTTGCCCACGAAACAAAGGGATAGATTTTCATTTGCATGAAGAATTTGAACCTGAAGGGGAAGTGGCTAAACCGAAATTAAAACCGATGTTAACGATGTCAAATCGACAGTTTCGTGAGACATTTGGTCATGTTGCGGGATTTTGGCGAGGGAAAAAACCGTTACAACGAAATGCCATTATTGCCTTAGCCCATTATAAGGATAAAACTGCCATCGATGATTTAGTAAATGTGATGACAAACGATGTTCGACCTGTCATTCGTGGTACAGCAGCATGGGCACTGGGGAAAATTGGTTCGGAAAAATCCGCTAAAGCAATTGAAAAAGCATTAAAAACTGAAAAAGATGAACAAGTGATTGTCGAAATGGAAAGGGCCTTAGAAAAATTAAAGGCATCCATTTCATAATCAAAAATGTTATATCTACAACTATGGCACATACATTTATCAGGACACTAAATTATTTCAGTGACCATATTTTTCTCCGCACATATGATAATAGTGCGGGGTGATTGATTTGGTTAATTTACATTATGACCGGCTTGAGGCTGTGCGATATGCTGACAAATGGTGGAACAGTTACAATCCAGCATATCCAAGATTTGCTGTAGACTGTACTAATTATATTTCACAGTGTCTACGGGCAGGTGGAGCACCAATTCGTGGTATGCCAAGTCGACTTAAGGGCTGGTGGTATGCTCAAAATCAATGGAGTCTCAGTTGGTCGGTAGCCCATTCGTTTTATTGGTATTTACAAGAATCACAAGAAGGATTGTGTGGCAATAAATTGAATTCAGAAAGAGAACTTTCTCTAGGTGATGTTATTTGTTATGATTTTCAAGGGGATGGCCGGTGGGACCATACGACAATTGTAGTAGGGAAGGATGCTTCAGGTAATCCTTATGTTAATGCACATACAGATAACAGTCAATTTCGATATTGGGAATACAAGGATTCAGCAGCATGGACACCAAATATTAACTATGCATTTTTTCAAATTAAAATTATATAGTAAAGATAGGGGTTTAAGATGGGGCTACATATCGTATTATATCAACCAGAAATACCAGCTAATACGGGGAATATTGCCAGGACCTGTTTAGCGACGAATACGATGTTACATTTAATTCATCCATTAGGTTTTTCCACTGATGATAAAATGTTAAGAAGAGCAGGGTTAGACTATTGGCATCATGTCGAAATTCAGGAGTATGCTACTATAGACGATTTATATAAAAAATATGAACGAGGAATTTTTTATTATATTGAAAATTTCGGCACAAACTATTATACAGATTATGATTACAGTCATGTAGAAGAGGAATTATTTTTTGTCTTCGGACGTGAAACGG
>DKGO01000019.1 GCA_002453315.1 Caryophanales bacterium UBA6768
GACATATTACCGCAGGTCTTTTATGAAATTGACTTAAGTGATATATATCTACTGTTATCTATTATACCATTTAATTTAAATGGTTACTTTTCTAAATTATAAATTTTATGAAAATGGTTTACTTATCTGAATATATATGTATAATCTAATTATATCATATGATACATATCAATTGATATGTATTGGATTTGGGGTGAATACATGAAATTTATAACAAGGTTATTTTTTATCATCTTGATTTTTGGAGGGGTTTTTACTCATTGTGATGAGGTAAGTGCTCAGGAGGAAGGTTTTTCAGATATTGAGGATGTCATTGATGAATGGATGACAAATCAAGTGAAGGAGAAGCATATTCCAAACGCAGCAATGACAGTAGTACATAAAGGAGAAATAATTTTTTCTAAAGGATACGGATTTAGCAATTTTGAAAATGAGGAGCCTGTTGATTATGACACTTCACTTTTTCGAATCGGATCAATCTCTAAACTATTTACATGGACGGCAATCATGCAATTGGTTGAACAAGGACAACTAGATTTGGACACAGATATTAATGAATATTTAGATTTTGATATTCCGGAAGGCCCAAATGACGCTAATCCAATTACGTTAAGGAACTTATTAACACATACTCCTGGTTTTGAGGATTATTCGGATGCAATCTTTAGGTTAGAAGAGGACAGTTTATTACCACTAGGACAATATGTACGCAAATATTTACCTGAGCGAGTTTTTCCGCCTGGTGAGGTGATAGCTTATTCAAATTATGGTACTACTCTTGCGGGGTATATTGTCGAACACATATCGGGAATTGCCTTTGCGGATTATATAGAGAAAAATATTTTCGAACCATTACAAATGGGTAATAGTACATTCGAACAGCCTATTCCGGAAAATTTAAGTGAACAAATGACGCAATCCTATCGATATATTAATGATGAGTTTTTGCCAGCAAAATTTGAATATATGCCAACACCAGCGGGTGCGATGAGCAGTAGTGCAACTGATATGGCTAAGTTTATGATAGCTATATTGGAGAATGATGAAAGTATTTTAAATTCAGAAACATTTACGGAAATGAAAACAGAGCAATTTACCTCCCATCCATATTTAGATGGTATGACACTTGGCTTCATTGAAAGGACATTGAACGATGAACGGCTATTGATTCATGGTGGAAGTACGATGCTTTATGACTCGGGTTTATATTTACTTCCTGATGAGGAATTTGGGATATTCCTGACTTATAGTGGAGAGAGCCATTTAACACATACTAAACTGATCAACAAAGTGATGGATCATTATTTTCCTTCCTCTGGAACGGATGAATATGAGCTTTCGCAAGAAATGATGAGTCGGGCGAAGAAATTTACTGGAGAGTATTTTCCAAACAGGAGAAGCTTCACAACATCTGAGAAGTTTATAAGCCTTCTAAGTGGAACAATCGACATAGGAGTGGATGATGAGGGCTATTTACAGGTAACACATATGGGAAGTACCAATCGATTTGTTGAAGTAGAAGAAGGTATTTATCGAAATCTACATGAGGAAGAACAATTAGATCCATACGGTGGGTTTGCAACCATTGTTTTTCAAGCAGACGACAATGAAGTAATCCATTTATTGACGGATGGACCGATGAGTTATTCAAAGGTCCCATGGTATAGTACGAGTGGATGGACGTTTTTAAGTTTACTGGGCTCGATTTTAATCGTTATTGGTTCATTATGTTATTGGGGAATAACTGGTTTAATCGGGTTTATAAAAAGCCGTAAAAGCATCCCGAAAAATAAGTTAGCATTTTGGAGTAAAATGTCGGCTACGGTATACAGTATAATTACTTTCATATTTATTATTGGCTTTTTATTAAATGGCGAAATGAATCCAATTTATGGATTGCCGTCTAGTGCTTATACTGTTGAGCCAGCTTGGATGAAAGCCTTTGAAATTGTACCGTATATGATGGGGATTATTAGTATAGTACTATTTGCTTTTTTGATATTAGGTTGGACTAAAAGAATTTCAAAAATTCCAACCCTCATTCATTTTACAATATTTACATTAGCATCCCTGATATTAAGCAGTTTATTTTACTACTGGAATATTATTTAGCTTGAACTACCCCCACTTAGCAAAGCTTGAAGTGGGGCATTCATCTCCCCCTTCGCTCGCCTAGGGGAGGAAGTTTTCTGCCAACAATACCGATAAAATTTGGTTTCAAATCAAAAATGATTGAGTTGAAACCTTTTTATTTTCTTGGTTTAGGAAAGTGTGTTTGGAGATGAATGAGGTTATTTTAAATAAAACGGCGACCATTGAAAGGTGTATTAGACGAATAAATGAAGTGTATAAGCAAAACCCGGATAATTTACATAATTATACTAAGCAGGATAGTATAATATTAAATATTCAACGGGCATGTGAGGCAAGTATCAATTTAGCAATGTATATCATTAGTGAACGTAAACTTGGGGTACCAAAAAGTAGTCGTGAGGCATTTAAGCCTTTACAAGAAGCGGGTTTAATAAATAGCGAATTGGCAGAAAGCCTGATGAGTATGGTAGGCTTTAGAAATATTGCGATACGTGAATACCAAAAACTAGAACCATAGGCATATTAAAAACAATTTTGGCAAATCATCTTAATGATTTTAAACAGTTCACAAAGATGATGATTAAATTGGAAAAGTCAAAAGGTTGAAAAATACAATGTTAAAAACGCAAAAAGGTTAGTAGTCTACGTAAATTGAAGTAGATTACATTAGTAGTAAAGAAAGATATAAAAATAAAATGTCCTTTAAAATAGAAGTCAAAACCCTCGAAATCTTATAGATGGAAGGGTTAAATTTTTATTTAAATGAGGTTTCCAATTAGCAATCTTCCCATAAATTGTCTATGTTTATAACTATTAAATGTGTCAACAGCTAAAAACTTTTGTTAGAATAGATTTAGGTATTTTGATTTAGTGTAAATACTTTATGTAAAATGGTATTGGGAGATGATCAAGTAAGGTTCTATACCTAATAAGATAGATTATTAGATGTTATCATGGATAGGTTTCATTTATACATAAAGCGAAACGGGGTGTATCATTTGGTCTACGGTCAAATTCATCAAATTGAGGGTGCCCTGAAGGTATTATTTAGGGTTGGGATAAAAACAAATGAGCAATTATATTCATTAACTGAAGAACAGCTACAAAAAATACCTGGATTAGGTGAAGGGAAAATTAAAGCCATTCAACAGCTACAAAGGGAAAACAGCGATAGAGATGTCTTTCGTATGTTAAGGGCCGATTTCATTAAACCAAAAAGAATGATTGGTTTTTTTAATAAATTAAAATTAAATAGTGATAATATTCTAACGAAAAAACTTCATGATATCCAAAAGAGTGAAAAGCTGACGAAAGGAAAAATTAAGGCATTTTTAGAGTTTAAATTTGAATGTTTACGTCATAAATACAACGACACAAACCCCTCCCCTGATAATAGAGAGCAAGATGATACAAATGAACGTTTGGTGGAGCTCTTTTTATTTCCAATGAAACCGTATTTATCTGATGAACAACTAAACTCATTGCAGGGGGAAGTCGACTCATTCATTTCGATGATTCGATTTGAAAATGTTGATATCGAACAGTACGGTGAAGAGATTATTGCTGCATTAGATGATGAATATTTTCTTGGTAATCAAGCAAATCAATTGATAGAAGATTTGTTGTATCAAATTATTTTTAAACAGAGGAAAGAGATTAATTTATTTCGATTAAAAGAGATACTTCAACCAATCCCGATTGTTGATGTAAATCAAATGAATGACTATCTACAGCGTTTATTGAAAGATGGTTTCATAATATATACCCCACATGGACTAAAATATCATAGACCGGGAGTAATGGATTACATTCAAAATAACCTTGAGGACTACGGGATTGTTTTTGAACGTTTACAAGGGAAAACTTTAGAAGAAATTGGTCAGGAAAGAAACTTAACGAGAGAGCGGATAAGGCAATTAGAAAAAAAGGAATCGATAACCATTCCTTATCAAAAAATATCCGAACAGAAATATGTTCCTTTTTTTGTACAATATGATTTATCAGAGGATGAATTTTGTAAGGTATTCGAATTGAACCAGTCTCAATTCCTTTATTTAAAACTATATAATACTCCTAAAAAACAGGTTGATAAGTTAAGTAAAGAGGAATTGTTGGAGAGTCAAACCCTCACATTAAAAGAACAGGAAAGACTGTTAGAAATTATAAATAAAGGTTATTTAGTCATAGGAAATCGTAAAATTAAGAAAAACAAATTATCGATTATTTCTTATTGTGTAGAGTTATATGCAAAAGAAACGATGAAATTAAAAGAGTTTCACCCTTTAGTCATTGAATTTTGTGAGGAATATGATCTAGATATGGATTTTTCTTCTATAAGGGCTTTAGAGGGAATATTAGCAAGGGTTGATGCATTATTATGGAAATATGGGAAACAGTTTCGATTTTATAATATTGAAAAGGAATTAATTCTTTCTACTTTATCGAATATAAATTTCAATCAATATAATCATTTGGAGATTTCCGCCAGAAGAATATTGGATGACTATGATGAAGAGTTTGCTCAAATTGATATTCTTGATGAATATGAAATGCATAATTTGTTGAAGAAATATCAAGGGCACTTACCTAATAAATTGCATTTAAGTCGGATGCCGTTACTACAAATCGGCAGTCCGAACAGGGAAGAACAATTGCTAGATTTATTAATTGAAAATAGTCCTATCTCAAGGGATGATTTTGCTGAACTTTATTCTGAGCGATATGGGATACTCCTCCAAACAGTGAAGGCAAATTATTTATCGATGTTACAAGAATATGAACACGGGGATACTTTAAATGCGAATACACCAATGGTATCGCAAGATGTTATAGAAAAATTAGAAGAAATTTTGATAGAAGAATTTTACTTTAAGGAAGATATTTATACATTATATGCTGAACGTTTTGGGGAGGAAAGGTTACCAGATTACCTATTTTCACAATTAGGCTATAGAAACTACGCACAATTCATTTTAAAAGATACATATCATAGGGCAGATTTATATTTTGAGGAAACCTATTTTAATAAAGAAATTTTCGAAGTGACGGATAAACGGATGTTGTATTTGGGTAGTTTCCGAAAAAGGTTATTTGCTTTGCGAGAAAATCTTGATGTGTTTGAATATGATGAAAGGGCCTATATTCGATTTGAAAAAATAAATGAGCAGACGGGAATAGAAAAGTCGGATATTATTCGACTAGTACAAACTATTTTAGACGAGGTTGGTGACCGTTATTTCACAGTAGATGTCGTACAACCAATTATTGAACGCTCTGCTTTATACAAGCTGGGATTTGACAACATATTTTATGAATCTATTTTAAGGGGAAATCAATATTTAAGATTTCAATATATGGCGAATAAGGTTGTCTTTCGCCGCACTAAAGACAAATTTTATATTTCTAATTTAGTAGATGAAGTTGTATCAAGATTTAAACGTATTGATATTTATGATTTAATTTTTTATATTGATGAAACGTACTCTGTTTCATTATCAAAAGAAAGTATCGTTCAAAGTACGGAAGTAACAGAGCTGTATTATCATCCAGTGATGGAAATGATGTTTCAAGATGTAGAAGAATTTTACGAAATGATGGAGGCGAATTAATTGTTATTAAAAGAAGGCATTGCTAACGAAGTGGTGATTCCAACAGAATATACTAGAAAATTGACGATAGATGGTCTTACTAATTCTTATCTTGTGTATAAAATAAGATTAGATCAATTATTTTACAATGATCAAAATGACAGAATTGCCACATGGATAAGTAAATATAAGGCTGAGAACAAAATCGATGGCTTTAATGTGAATGATGAAGGTTATAACGATATTATTGAGGAATTTATTTATGAAAGTAATCCAAAAGCGATTGAAAAGACAAAAAACAATATTGATTTGGTAGGGCAACGTGAACCTGGAGTCGTTTTATCAGACGGACGTATTATAGATGGCAATCGTCGTTACACATGTTTAAAAAAAATTCAAGACGAGAAATCTTCAACAAATTATTTTGAAGCGGTTATTTTAGACCGTGATATACAACAAAATCAAAAGGAAATTAAATTACTAGAGTTATCTATCCAACATGGGGAAGAAGGTAAAGTAGATTACAACCCGATTGATAAATTAGTAGGATTGTATAATGATGTCATTAAAAATGAACTAATTACAGTTGAGGAATATCAAAAGACTGTCAATGAATCAAGGGCATCTATTAATAAAAAAATAGAACAAGCGGAATTAATGGTCGAGTTTTTGGAATTTATGAATGCGTCAGAACAGTTTTATATTGCTCGTGACTTAGAATTGGATGGGCCACTAGGTGAAGTACCAGCTATCTTAAAAAAGGCTAAAACAGAAGATGAGAAAGAAGATTTAAAATTAATTATTTTTAGTAATTTAGCGATGAAACCACAAGGAGATATAACAAGGTTTGTTCGTAAAATGAAAAAGATTGTAGAATCAGAACATGCCGATGACTTTATCGAGGAACAAATGGACTTTGTGGAAAAAACAGCTAATAAAATCGAGCAATCTTCCTTCGTTGATTCTAAGTTCATTAATAATGAATTACGTACAGATGAAGATTTAAAGGACAAAATGAAAGGTTCTATTGAGAAATTTGAAATAAAGTCTAAAAAGGATTCGACTCGCATGAAGCCCATTCAAGATCTACAAAATTGTGGATTGTATATAAATAATATTGATCAGAGGATAGTGAAGACATTTAATGCAGAGGAAAAAGAAGAAATGATCAATTTAGTTCAGCAATGTCAGGAAGGTCTTAAGGAAATTTTGTCACAATTAACAAAGAGTGAATCAGAATGACCCAACTGTTACTTACGGAAAATAATAATCTTGCTTTATATGTAGAAGATGAGAATAAATTTAATCAATTAATGAAATCGGCAAAATTTAAAATCCGCTTAAGAAGATATGTTGATAAGATAGCGGAAAACAATGTGTTTTTCAAAAGCTCTATCACAATTCATGATATAAAAAAGGTGAAAAGTGCCATTGTTGCCATTTTCCCAGAGACTGTAATAGATGAGAAAATTGAGGTTTATATTGAAGATAGAAATTATTTTATCCAGTCCCGTTATCGATTAGGGAATGATATTAAAAAAAAAGAATTAAAGTTCTCTGAACCATTTGAGGAATTTTCCACCCTCGTCAATCGTCAGATGATTCGTCCATTAACAGAAGTACAAATGTGGAATGCTTTTTACATGTATGTCATGAGAAATGTGTCAAATTTCTCAGTGCCGGGGTCTGGGAAGACAGCGACAGTACTTGGTACATTTGCCTATTTAAAAGAAAAAACAGATATTAATAAAATAGTAATGATTGGTCCCAAAAACTCCTTTGGTTCATGGATTTACGAATACAGGTTTTGTTTTGGGTTAGATTTGGAAAATTATTATTTTAACCTTCATGATAAAGCTTATAATACACCACGAAAAAGACAATTTGCATTACGATTTGATTCCGGTTCGAAAGAATTAACATTATTAAATTACGAGTCATTACAATCGTTACAAGAAGTGTTAACAGAGATCATTGATGATAAAGTATTGTTAGTGTTCGATGAAGTGCATAAAATCAAGAATCCAGCCGGGCAACGGGCTACCGTCGCGTTAGAAGTAAGTAAGGGGGCAGGAGCGATTATTGCATTGACGGGAACACCAATACCTAATTCATATCAAGATATTTATAATGTGTTGAATATTTTGTATAGAGAAGATTATCGTGATTTCTTCGGTTTTTCAACGCGAGAATTAAAAAATGCTGGTCCAAATGAAATTTCTAATATTAATGAAAAAATAAGACCATTTTTTTGTCGGATTTCTAAAGAGGATTTGCAAGTTCCCGAAGTAAATGAAGATAAAGTGATGGATATACAAGCATCAAAACCCGAAGAAGTAATTTTTAAAATTTTATTCCAAGCATACAAAAACAATATGTTTGCATTATTAGTAAGAATTTTGCAATTAGAAAGTAACCCACAATTGTTATTGAAAAAAATAAATCAAGACGATTTTAAGGCAATTATCGATGATGAATCGGATTTTTCTGAAGATGTCATGATTCAGGATTACCGTGAAGATATTGTTCATTATATATCCCAAATTAAAAGGACAACAAAAACCCAAAAGACAATTGAATTGATTAAACAATTGACAGCTGAAAATAAGAAGGTAATTGTATGGTGTGTTTTTATTGCTTCTATTCGTTTACTTGAGGCAATATGTTCTCAATTAGGTATTAAAGTGAAATGTATTTATGGGGGAGTGCCCCTAGAAGAAAGGCAACAATTGATTGATGAATTCCGTAAAGGTGAAATTGATGTTCTCATTACTAATCCTCATACCCTTGCTGAATCTGTGTCCTTGCATATGGTTTGTCATGATGCTATTTATTATGAATATAGTTTTAACTTAGTTCATTTATTACAATCTAAAGATCGAATTCACCGACTAGGGTTACCAAAGGATCAGTATACCCAGTATTACTTTATGAAAAATAACTATGTTTATAATGAGGAACATGTAAGTATCGATGGACGTATTTATGACCGATTAAAAGAGAAGGAAAATACAATGTTAGATGCCATTAACAATGATGTGTTAGAACATGTGACATCCTACGAGGAGGATTTGGAATTAATCTTTGAGAATCTTCAATAAAAAATATAAAAACACCCGTGGTCATGGCAATGACTTTTTAGTAAAAGGGATTTTGTTAAAAATTTGGGCCCTTATGGGGGTGATTCCATCCAAAAGGGCCCATTTTATATAGTTATATGTTATGAATTTTGTTTTTTTCGATACAGAAAATATAGTGTAACACCGATTCCTGCCGCCAAAAGAAAGAATAGAAATACTAATACAACTACGACTATAATGATGATTGTTTTTTTAGAAGAATCTTTGTCTGATTGATCATCGGTATCCCCTAGTGCTTCCCTATTAATAGAATTTTCCGAAGTGAATGATTCGTCATCATTGCTAGCTAATGTAGCATTACTATCATTTTCCCATTCCCTTTCTTCGGATAACCCATCATTTGATACACTTTCGTCCATATCGTTATTTATAACACTGGCACTGCCTGGGGGGCTATTGCCTGTCAGTGTACTTTTAGATGATGATCCACTTGGCCCAATATTTCCCGACGGGTGATTGTTATAGCCTGAACCGCCCGATGGACTACTCGTGGTTCCCGAGCTTCTAGATGAACTGCTACCTGTTCCTTTGTTATCTGGGGAAAAACCGTTAGACCAAAGGCTACCCGATGAACCG
>DKGO01000002.1 GCA_002453315.1 Caryophanales bacterium UBA6768
AGCAACTTCTTCTAGCACTGAAATAGCCATTTCATTCGGTTCAATATCATCTTCACAGTCAAAAATTCTCATAGAATCATTCATTGTCACCTTTTTAATTAAAAACTCTGCTTCTTCCAACGTTAATACAAAATAAACAGTTCCGGGTAATTCACCGGATATTCTAAAAAAATTAGTGACAACTAATTTCTCCGGCCCACCAATCTCTTCCATTAATTCATTAATTGTAATCATTTTTACAGATGGAATATCCATTGTCATCCGTTCATTAATCAGTGTTGACATGGCTGTTGTCGCATTTCCAGCAGCAATATTTCCAATTTCTTTTAAAAAATCCTTTTGCGTAAAAGTAAGTTTTTTCTTCGACATTGTTACTCTTCCATTTGTTGAAGAACAGACAATGCTTGTTCTTCGAGAATTTTTTTTATATCAAGTAATACGAGAAGTCGTTGATTTAAATTAATGACACCAGAGATATATTCCATATTTTGCGAGTTAATTACTTCAGGAGTATCTTCTATTAAATTAGAATTTATATCTATGACATTATTTGCTTCATCAACGATTAAACCGACTGTCATGTCATCAATATGAACAATGATAATTCTAGATTGTTCAGTAATTTCTGTATCCATTTGATGAAATTTTTGTTTTAAATCAATCACAGGAGTAATGATTCCTCTTAAATTAATAACTCCTTTAACGAAGTCAGCAGTTCCAGGGACACGTGTGATTGATTCTACCTTTTCAATGGATCCAACACTTTCAATCGATAGAACATATTCTTCATCTTCTATTCGAAAGATAATTAATTTGCTATCAACTACTTGTCCTTCAATCATGTGATTTCCTCCTTAGGGACGTAAAGGTATCATTATTTATTTGACTAATGCATTACTGTCTATAATAAGTGCTACTTCCCCATCTCCTAAAATAGTTGCACCTGAAATGGCATAAATATTTTCTAAATAGTTGCCTAGGGACTTTAACACTATTTCTTGCTGACCAATAAATGAATCAACGACAAGTCCTGTTAATTTACTCCCTCTTTTAACGATAACAATGGAGTAATAATCATCATGTTCCCGCTCACTTTCCGTCACTTCAAAAATCTCATTTAAAAACACGAGGGGAACAATTTTATCTCTAAAATTAACGACTTTATGTTGGTGAGCATTTAATATATCATCCTTATGTAAAATTGAAGTTTCGACAATTGATGAAAGTGGAATACCGTATTTTTCTGTATTTAGCTCGATTAGTAATACTGAAATAATAGTCAAAGTTAATGGTAATTCAATAGAAAAAGTTGAACCTTTACCGAATGTTGATTGAATCGATATTGTACCTCCAAGTGATTCGATTGTATTTTTCACCACGTCTAATCCCACTCCACGTCCTGAAATATCAGAGATATCATCATTAGTAGAGAAACCACTTTCTAATATTAATTTGTTAATTTCCTGATCATCTAGTAATTCCGCTTCTTGTTTTGTAAGGACATTCTTTTCATATGCTTTATTAAGTACTCTCTCCTGATCAATACCTGCCCCATCATCAGCAATCTCAATAAATACATGGTTTCCACTATGGTATGCTTCTAAAATTATTTTTCCTTGTGCTGGTTTTCCTTGTTTTTTTCTTTCAGCAGGCATTTCAATTCCATGATCAATTGCATTTCTAATTAAATGGACGAGTGGATCACCTATTTCATCTATCACTGTTCGGTCTAATTCTGTATTTGAACCAATAATCTCTAATTCTACCTCTTTATCTAGATCCCTAGCCAATTGACGAATCATCCTTGGAAAACGACTAAATACATTGTCGATCGGCATCATCCGCATTTGCAAAATAATATGCTGTAAGTCGCTTGACACTCTGGACATTTTTTCTACCGTATCTTGAAGTTCACTATGGTTCAAATCGATAGAAATTTGTTCCAATCTACCCTTATCAATCACTAATTCCTCAAAGAGATTTAATAACATATCAAGTCGATCCATGTTAACCCGAATGGTCTTAGAACTAGTTGTCGATAATGATACACCTTTATTCTCTTTTTTCTTTTCAACTTGTTGTACATTTTGCAAAATATCAATATTGCCTGTATAATCTTCAATTGAAAACGTGGTAATGATAACCTTTTCAATTTCCGATACTTTCATAATCATCGCATTAATTTCTTCCGCTTCTAGTTTAGAAATAAACATGACTGAAAAGTTCCTATCAAAGTTTTCCTCTTCTAGGTCAGTGACTGAAGGTTCCGAAATAATTACTTCTCCAATTTTCTCCAAAACTTCAAAAACCATATATACCCTTGCTGCTTTTAAGAGGCAACTTTCATTTAAAGTAATTTGAATTTCATAATTTGTAAATCCACGCTCTTTTGATTCAGTTAACACAGAAATTTGAAACTGATCTAATTCAAAATGAATATGGTTTGATGATTGTTCAGTTTGTGAAACCGGTTGTTGGTCAACCGTTAATTCTAATCCTTTTTCAATACGATCAAGCTGATTAACAATTGCATCGATGGTTAATTTTCCTGTTCCACCATTTGAAATGTCCTGAACAATTGCTTGTAATTCGTCAACTGCATTAAATAATACGTCAACCAACATCGTTTGAACAGTTAATTTTCCATAACGAATGCTATCAAACACATCCTCTATTTTATGTGTCAAATTTGCGAGATCCTCAAATCCCATTGTTGCTGCCATTCCTTTAATCGTATGGGCAGCTCTAAAAATCGTTTCAATAATTGAAGTTTCTTGAGGATTTTTTTCTAATAGAAGTAATTGTTCATACATCGTATCCAAATGTTCTGTGCTTTCATCGATAAATACGTCTAAATATTTTGAATTATCCATTTAAAAATCCCTCTTATCTTTCACTATATTTCATTATTGCTGATGCAATATTTTCTAACCGAACAACTTCTGTCACGTAATTTGTCGCAATTGCTGCAGCAGGCATTCCGTTAACAACAGTTGTTTCACTTGATTCAGCAATAATGACTGCTTGTTCATCATGTTTTTTAATCTGTTTTATTCCTTCTGCCCCATCTTTACCCATACCGGTTAAAATGACAATTGTTTTTTTAATCCCTTCAAGTTCAGCCAAGGAATTTAACATGACATTGATAGATGGACGATGACCGAGTTCATGTTTTTCCTTTGATAAATCGATTTTAAGTTGATGATTTTTTTTAATTATTTTCATATGATAATCGCCTGGAGCAATATAAATCGTATTGTGTTGGACGATTTCATGGTGTTCCGCCTCTTTCACTAATATGTGTATGTTTTCATTCAATCGGTTTGCTAAAAACTGGGTAAACTTACGAGGCAAATGTTGAACAATAAATATAGGGGCTGTTAAGTTTTGATCAATTTGTTGTAAAATTTTGTGTAGTGCACTTGGACCACCCGTTGATGAACCAATTGCTACGATTGAATTATATGCCATATGTCTTCTCCCATTTCTACATTTCTACGTTGCACTTGATCCTCAATAGCCTTGTATCAACCCCTATTAAAAATCATTAAACATAAATTCTTTTCTACAAAATTTTACGCTTAAATTACTAGTTTAATAGTTGGACATTTTAAAATGAAATAAAAGTTCTTAACCTGTCCATAAAGGTATTTTTGGGAATTTCAAATGTCTCTGAATGATTTTGATGTAAATATTTCTTTATGATTAATTCCATCGCCCGTGTTATTGGGGCATTATCTTTTAACAAAACAAATGGTACTTGTTTAATCACAGAGTCTGTGACGATTTTATCCTCTGGCAGTAACCCAAGTGTTGTCACTTTTACACCAAGAAAGTTATTGACAAGTCGTGAAAAACGCTTTATCGTGTCGATACCTTCCTTTATGTCTCTTACCCGATTTAATACAATTGAAATTGGCAAATTTTCTTGTTGTACAATAATATACTTAATCATACTATAGGCATCAGTAATGGCGGGCGGCTCAGGGTTCATGATAACGATACTCTCATCAGCAGCTAAAACAAATGACATACTAGTTTTAGTAGCCCCTGCACCTAAATCAAACATAATCACATCATAATCTTCCTGAATTCTTTCAAACTGTTCATGAAAATAGTTTAAATGAGCATCTGAAAAATCAATTAATTCTTCAAAACTATTTCCTCCGGCAACATATGGTAAGCCATTAGGTCCTATTTCTATAATATCATGAAATGACAAAGAATGGTTAAAAATATCTACTAAGGAGTAAGTTGACATCTTTCCTAATAATATATCAATATTTCCCATCCCTATATCTAAATCAATCAGTAATACCTTAACCCCGCTTTCACGTAATTTCAATGAGAAATTAATTGCAAAGTTAGTTTTCCCAACTCCACCTTTACCACTCACAACAGCAATAGTTTTAGCCTTTTTAACACCATTCAGTTGATGACGTAATACTTTCGCTTGATCATTCATGGCCATACCTACTTATGATTAATTGTCCGATAAACTGTTGATCAGGAACGATAATATCATTTGGTACATCTTGCCCATTCGTCATATAAGAAATATTAATTTCATCATGATAACATAAATTCAAAATGGCACCATATGTAGTTGTCTCATCCATCTTGGTAAATATAACCTTTTCCAAAGCAATGTCCTTGAATTGTTCATAAATATCTTTTATATCTTTATACCTTGACGCCAATGATAGGACGAGATGTGTTTCTGTTTGGAAGTTTTCCAGTTGAATCATTTCTTTCAATTCCCTAACATATTGTCCATCTCGAAAGTTCCTTCCCGCTGTATCAACAAAAATATAATCATGATTATTTAATTTTTGTAAAGCGTCTTTATATTCCTTAATTGAATAAACTACTTCAAGTGGTACATCTAAAATTTTTGCGTATGTTTTTAATTGCTCAATCGCTGCAATTCGATATGTATCCATGGTGATAAAGGCTATTTTCCTTTGTTCTTTAATCATTTTATTTGCAGCTACTTTTGCTAACGTTGTTGTTTTTCCAACCCCAGTCGGCCCGACAAATTGAATGATTTGCGCATTTGGTGGCGTGCCAATTGTATTTCGTTTGCTTAGCTTAGTAATAATTTCATCCTCTACTAACGGTATAATTTGTTTACTTGTTAATGTTTTATCATTTGTTCTATTAATAATGGATTGTAAAATTTCTTTAGCAATGTTCTCCTCTACTTCCTGATTTGTTAAATAGTTGAATACAATTGCATAATCAGCCGAAAATGGTTGATTCGCCTGGAAAGTGTTTGCCTGTAAAATTTCTTTCACATATTTAATTTCCGTTAACACCTTTTTATGTTCTTCTTTAGTAATAAAGCCTGGTTCATTAACAGTAACTTTATTCCGTTTAAATTGTCTGTTACTTGTATCCTTCAGTGTCTTTGAATTTTTATTTCTAGAAGATAAAGTTTCATCTATAGCAGCTAACACTTCTACCTGCCGCTTTTTAAAAAAACCTAAGAAACCACCTGTTTTTATTTCTTTACTATCTAAAATCACTGCATTTGCACCGAGGTCCTTTTTTATTTGTTCAATCGCCTCTGGCATGGATTTGGCTTTATATTTCATTATTTTCATGCGACATTCACCACCCCGACACTTTGAACTTGCACGTGTGGGGCAAGTTCGTTATAAGATAAAACAACCATATGTGGTAACACTCTCTCGATTAATTGTTTAACGTACATTCTAATTGATGGTGAACATAAAATAACGACCCGTTCATGCTCAATTTGTACTTTTTGCATTTCCTGTTGAATGTTTTGAATGATTTTTTCTTGTAAATTTGGCTCTAATGCAAGATAATTACCATGCTCAGTTTGCTGTATATGTTCTGATATCATATTTTCAATATCTGTTGAAAACGTCATTACTTTCAAAGTTTCATCTTGCCCGACATATTGTTTCGTAATTTGTATCGCTAATGACTGTCTGACATATTCCGTTAATAAATCAACATCCGTTGTCATCTTTGCAAAATCAGCAAGCGTTTCAAAAATGACTGGTAAGTTTCGTATCGAAATATTTTCCCTTAATAGCTTTGCCAATACTTTTTGGATATCTCCAATGGATAAAAGTTCCGGCGTTACCTCTTCTATTAAAATTGGATAGGATTCCTTTATTTGATCAATTAATTCTTTTGTTTCCTGTCTACCTAACAACAAATGGGCATTACTTTTCAAAATTTCTGTCAGATGAGTCGATATCACTGATGGGGGATCTACGACTGTATAACCTAACATTTCAGCATCCATCTTTTGATTTTCATTAATCCATTTAGCTGGTAAACCAAATGCTGGTTCCGTCGTTTCAATCCCTTCTAAACTATCATCTTCAATATCTGGAATCATGGCTAAATAGTGATCTAGTAATAATTCACCTTCAGCTATCTCATTTCCCTTTATTTTTATTCGATAAGCATTCGGTTCTAATTGGATATTGTCACGAATCCTTACGACGGGAACAACAATTCCTAATTCAATAGCAATCTGTCTTCGAATCATGACAATCCGTTCTAGCAAATCACCGCCCTGTTGTTCATCGACAACGGGAATTAATGCATAGCCAAACTCAAACTCTATCGGATCAACGTGAAGTAAATGGACAATATTTTCCGTTGTTTTCATCCCCTCGCTAGCCTCATCATCCACGGCATCATCTTCTATTGCCAATTCTTCTTCCGATTTTTTCACTAAAAAGTAGCCACTAATTGCTAAAATTAATGCAATAGTAGTCGTTAAAAAAAAGTTAATTGGAGTGAGACCAAGTAAAAAGATTGTCCCTGCCGCAACGAATAATAATTTTGGGAATTGTAATAATTGACCAGTAATATCCGTACCTAAATTACCTTCAGTCGATACTCTTGTCACGACAATCCCAGTTGCTGTCGCAATTAATAGAGCAGGTATTTGGCTAACTAAACCATCACCAACTGTTAAACGCATAAACGTATTCACTGCTTCATTAAAGGTCATGTCCATTTGTACCATACCAATAATAAGTCCGACTAAAATATTAATAATAACGATAATAATACCAGCAATTGCATCCCCTTTAACAAATTTACTCGCTCCATCCATCGCCCCGTGGAAATCGGCTTCTCTTTCTACTTTATCACGTCGGGCACGTGCTTCTTGTTCAGTAATTAATCCAGCATTGAGGTCTGCATCAATACTCATTTGTTTACCCGGCATTGCATCTAACGTAAATCGGGCTGCCACCTCAGAAACACGTTCTGCTCCTTTCGTAATAACGATATATTGAATTATGACTAAAATAATAAAGACAACAAAACCGACTAACGGATTATTTCCGATAACAAATGAACCGAATGTATCAACAACACCACCTGCATCGGCCTTTGACAGAATTGATCTTGTTGTTGAAACATTTAAACCGAGACGAAATAATGTTAATAAAAGTAAAAGGGATGGGAAAATAGAAAATTGTAATGGTTCTTGTGTATTCATTGATACTAAAATAACAATTAAAGCGAGTAAAATATTACATAAAATTAATACACTTAATAATCCCCCAGGTAATGGGATAACGAGCATAATAATAATTAAAATAACACCTAATAACACAGATAATTCCCGAAAATTCATTTATTTCCACCCCAGTGTTATGCCCTTTTTTCTGTTTGATAGACAAATGCAAGAATCTCTGCCACTGCTTGATAAAATTGTTCTGGTATCATGCCGTTTATATCAACAGTTTCATATAATGATCTTGCTAGCGGTTTATTTTCAACCGTCATGACTTGAGCACTTTTAGCCACTTCTTTAATTTTCAAGGCCACAGCATCTGTTCCTTTAGCCACAACGTATGGTGCAGAAGCAAGTTTCTCATCATATTTAATCGCGACTGCATAGTGTGTCGGGTTCGTAATAACGACGTCTGCCTTAGGGACCTCTGCCATCATTCGCCTCATAGCAATTTGACGTTGTTTTTCCCGTAACTTTGATTTTATAAGTGGATCCCCTTCAACGTTTTTATGTTCATCCTTAATATCTTGTTTTGACATCCGAATGTTTTTTTCAAAATCATATTTTTGATACATATAATCTAAAATGGCTAATGCAATAAGAGCAATGGTCGATGCAATCCCCATCATCACTGTCATTCTGCCAAAAAACCCAATGGCACTATGCACATTTTTAAAGGCTAACATCATCATTTCGTCTTTATAGATCCAAATAATTGTAAATGTAATCGTGCCAACAAAGACAATTTTAAATAATGACTTTAACAATTCAACAATCGCACGCAAGGAAAAAATTCGTTTTGCTCCTTGGATTGGGTCAATTTTTTTTAAATCAAATTTCAGTGGTTCTGTCGTAAATAAAACACCGACTTGTAACATGTTAGCGGCAATAGAAATAACTAATGCGATTGCCATAATCGGTAGAACTATTTTAGCAAATTGCAATAGTCCATCCATTAACAAATCCATTGTAGAAGGGATTGTGACATCCCAATGAATCCATTCAATGAATGTATGGCGATACAAATCTAGCATACTATTTTTCATAAAGGAGCCAAGCACTGCTAATAACATAAAACAAAATAATAATAAAAGTGCCGTATTAATGTCTTGGCTTTTGGCAACTTTACCCTTTTTACGTTCATCCAATCGTTTTTTCGGAGTTGCTCTTTCTGTTTTTTCCCCTGCGAAAAATTGCAAATCTAGTTTGAGTTGCATGTTAATTCCCTCCGAGAATAGCCATTAAATCCCTCATTGCCCCAAACATTGCTTCAAAAAGTGTTTTACTTAACATGATATATAAACTCATGAAAAACAATAAAACAATAAAACTAACTGTGATTTTTAATGGTAATCCCACAACAAAAACATTTAATTGGGGTACTGTTCTGGCGATGATCCCTAACGCAACATCGACTAAAAATAAGCAACCTACTAAAGGTAAGGCCATTTGAAAGGCGATTAAAAACATATAACTAAAGGTTTGAATCACAAAATCAGCAAAATTCCCTTCAAACTTAATAAATGAATCGATTGGAACCCATTCATAACTATTAAAAATACCATCAATAATAACATGATGACCATTCACAGATAAAAGGAATAATAAAGCAATGATATAAAAATATTGACCGATTAAAGGGCTTTGTGCCCCTGTCTGTGGATCGATAACATTTGCTACAGCAAAACCCATTTGGAAATCGATAAACCCACCAGCTATTTGCACAGCCGATAAAATTATATAGGCAATTAAGCCGATAAATAATCCAACAATTGCTTCTTTAAATATTAATAAAACAAATAAACTATCAAATTGAATGACATTTACCTCAATCGTTGTAAAAAGCGTTAATGCTAGGAAAAAACTAATACCAATTTTAAATGTTGTCGGTATAGTACGGTATGAAAATAATGGCATCGTCATTAAAAAGGCCAAAATTCTAACAAATAATAAAAGAAATGTAGGTACAATACTTAAATTAATTAAATCTAACATAGGCTATCCTACAAATCGATTAAGATTTTGATATAAATCATTTGTGAACTCAACAATTTTAGTTAACATCCATGAGCCAAAAAATACTACCCCGACAAAAACAGCAATAATTTTTGGAATAAAGGCGAGGGTTTGCTCTTGAATTTGTGTTGTCGCTTGAAAAATACTAACAAATAAACCAACTGCCAGTGCCAATAATAAAATGGGACCAGCAACTAATAATATCGTTAATACTCCTCTTTCTGCTAAAGATAATATTAATTCATTACTCAAGACATCACCCTCTTTATATAAAACTAGTAACCTTGCAATAAAGAATATGTAATTAAATACCAACCATCTACCAAGACAAATAATAAAATTTTAAATGGAAGTGATATCATGACTGGCGGTAACATCATCATCCCCATCGACATTAAAATACTTGCTACTGCCATATCGATAATTAAAAATGGAATAAAAATAATGAAGCCCATTTGAAATGCCGTTTTTAATTCACTAATCGCAAAAGCGGGTATTAAAGTAGTTAAAGGAATATCTTGGACCGTTTCCGGTCTTTCCGCATTCGTATAATTTAAAAAAAGTGCAATATCTTTCTCCCTCGTATGGGAAGCCATGAAATCTTTGATAGGAACACTCGCTTCTTCATATGCTTCATCTAAAGAAATTTCTTCATTAAAAAGTGGCTCTAATGAATGTTCATATACTTCATGAAACGTTGGTGCCATGACAAAAAATGTTAGAAACAATGCAAGACCAATCAATACTTGATTCGGTGGCATTTGCTGTGTTGCTAACGATGTTCTAACAAAACTTAGAACAACGATAATTCTTGTGAAACTTGTCATTAGTATTAAAATCCCCGGTGCTAATGACAAGACGGTTAGTAATAAAATGAGTTTAACGGAAGTTGATATGGAAGAAGGATCTGAGCTTGAAAATATATCGATAAATTCATTCATCTGGATCATCCTTCTTACGGTTATCATTCACTAATGATGTTCGACGGTGTTTCAATAAGTCCAATTCTTTAGACAATGAGGATAAGAACGGTTCATTAGCATCTTTATTTTTACCCTTATCCGTTTTTCTATTTTTAAATATATTTTGAAAAACAGTCTTAAAATCTTCTGATTCCTCACCATATTGGACAAATTGTTCCGTAATATGATCGTCCGTTATTTCCATTAATAATTCCACAGATTCACCAATACCTAAAACATAAAAGCGGTTGCCTATTCTTACAATTTGCAACGATTTATTTTGACCAAGTGGAATACCACCTAAATTTTCCAAAATATTTGATTGCTGTAATTGATTGTTTTTACGATTCCAAAGTTTTGCTATAAAAAATATCAGTGCCAGAATAAGTAATAAAGCAAAAAACATTTTCAAAATGTTCAACAAAAAAGATGAACCCAATGTATCGTTTTCTGTTAAATTGCTTTCATCATCATGACTTTCCATTGTAGGTGTTTCGTTTAATTGTAAACAATCTTCATCTTTTTCCAAACAATCTTTTAAATTATTAATTTGCTCTGCATGGACAGTTGATAAAAATAGACCGTTCATGATCATAATGATGACAATATAAATACTCCATTTTTTAACCACATTTTTCATCTCACTTATTCTAGTGCTTTTGAAATCGCTTCAATCACTCGTTCTGCTTGAAATGGTTTAACGACGAAATCCTTTGCCCCAGCTTGTATGGCATCAATAACCATTGCTTGTTGTCCCATTGCTGAACACATTACTACAACTGCGTCTGGGTCAAATGATTTTATTTCTTTTAAAGCAGTAATGCCATCTTTTTCCGGCATCGTAATATCAAGTGTCACTAAATCAGGTTTTAATTCTTTGTACTTTTCAACTGCAATGACCCCATTTTCAGCTTCTCCCGCTACCGTATAACCATTTTTCTCCAAAATGTCCTTAATCATCATTCTCATAAATGCGGCATCATCCACTATTAATACACTTTGACTCATTTTTTTCACCCTTTATTATTAATTAAGTTTCATTAGTCGGTCTTCTTGACTAATGATATCAGTAATCCTAACCCCGAAATTTTCATCGATGACAACAACTTCCCCTTTTGCAATCATTTTATTATTCACTAGAACATCTACTGGTTCACCGGCCAATTTGTCTAATTCAATAACCGACCCTTGGCTTAAATCTAGAATATCTCTTACTGTTTTTTTAGTTTCACCTAATTGAACAGCTACTTGGAGTTGAATGTCTAAAAGTATTTCTAAATTACGTTCATTTTGTTTTGTTAAGGATACATTTTTAAAATTTGAAAACGATGCTTTTTTTACGTTACTTTCAGATGTTGCATTTGTCATACCAGCTGATGAATAGATTTTTTCTTCCTCCACTGTTTCATTAACGTCTGTCAGCACTTCTTTTTCCGAAACTGATATTTCCTCAATACTATCCTCAATTTTTTCAGATGATGTTCCATTGTTTTGAAGTAATTCTTCAATGAGTCGCTTGGCAAATTTTAATGGAATCAATTGCATCATCTTAGAATCAATTAATTCACCAACCTTTAATTGAAACTCAACTTTAACAAAAACATCCTCTTCATTTGCTTTTTCTACTTCCTCAATCTGTTCGATATTTTCGTAATTGACCAATGGTGGAGAAATATCAATTTTCTTATTAAAGATTGTGGACATACTTGTTGCAGAAGCACCCATCATTTGATTCATTGCTTCTTGAACAGCACTTAATTCAATATCCGTCAATTCTTCTGTTGGATTTTCACCACTTCCCCCTAACATAACATCTGAAATGATTGCGGCATCAGTGGCTTTTAATAAAAAAATATTTTTGCCATCAAAGCCTTCTAAATAGCTAACCTGTAAACTAACGTGTTCATAGGGGAATTCCTCTTTTATCCCTGTTTTTTTAACGACCGATACAGATGGTGTCGTTATTTGCACCTTGTTGTTTAATAATGTTGATAATGTTGTTGCCGATGATCCTAATGAAATGTTACCAATTTCACCAATGGCATCTTTTTCAACGGTTGATAAGTATGTTTGTTCGATTTGACTGTTGTCTTTCGATTCATCTTCATTTTCTTCGGTAATATTTAATAGTGCATCAATTTCATCTTGTGAAAGCATGCCATCATCCATCATCTTTTTCCCCCCTTAATGTTGTCACCTTATCTAAAATTTGTACTGCTAATTTTTTATTCAATTTTCCTGGTTGAACTGTTAACTTAGGTATATCATTTATGTAAAGCATTAATGGGTCATTAATCGATTGATTTAATGAAATAATGTCATTTTCTTTTAATTGTAATAAATTCAACATACTTATATCAGCATTACCTAAACGGACGCTTAAATCCATCTTCACATCATTAAGGTGCCTAGTGAGGCGTCGATACATTTCCGGGTTTCTTTCCTTTGATCCTGTCTCCATCCAATAATGTACAGAGAGTTTTGGTATAATTGGTTCTAATACGATATGTGGTATACAAATATTAATAAAGCCGGTTTCTTCACCAATTTTTGTGTCCAATGTCACTACCACAACGGTTTCATTTGGTGACACTAATTGTAAAAATTGCGGATTTACTTCTAATTGATCTAAAATTGGATTAATGTCAACAATCGATTCCCAAGCCGTTCTTAAATTAACTGATGATTTTTCAAATAATTGTGATAAAATTAATGTTTCAATTTCAGTCAAGTTTTTTAAATTGGCTTGATTACTACCTTGACCCCCTAGTAATCTATCTAACATGCTATAAGCAATATTAGGATTCACTTCCATAATCATTCGCCCTTCAAGTGGTTCTACACTATAGACATTTAACACTGTCATCGAAGGAATCGAACGAATAAATTCTTCATATGGAACCTGATCGACGGATGCTACGCTTAAATTAACATATGTACGTAAATGACCGGAAAAGAATGTCGTCAAAAGCCTTGCATAGTTTTCATAGATTCTTGAGATACTCCTAATTTGATCTTTAGAAAAACGTAATGCTCGTTTAAAGTCATACAATTTCACTTTCGGTTCATCGTCTTGTTTAAATATTTCCGTATCCATGTCCCCTGAAGAAATAGCTGAAAGGAGTGCATCTATTTCATTTTGAGATAATATGTCTTCAACCACTGCAGCTTACACCTCCTAAGAACTGAAAGTGATGATTATTGTAATATTTTCATCGTCGTATAAACATCCGTTATTTCCCCATCTGTCATCAATCGATTAAGTTCTGTTTTAATCGTAAGCTCAACATCACTAATACCCGTTTTAAAATCTTCCTCTTCCATCAGAGATAATTGTTTTATTACTGTATTTTTAATCTGGAATGATCTTTTTTCTATTTCTTTTAATCCTTTCTTACCATCGGTAACGATAAGAAATTGGACCCGAACAAATCTATCATCATTTAAATCAGTAGTTAATTCCGCTGTTTCATAAGAATATTTGTTCATATGCTCGATTGTACGGGGATCATTACTGTCGTCTTTCAAAAATAAATATACGGTGATACCACCACCTACAATCAATATAAAAAATAGGAACATTACTATCAAAATAATTTTAATCGCATTATTCACTCAATCACCTTGTCTTTCCAACTGCCAAAAATACCAATTTTTTGATAAAAGTCTGTCATTTTTTGTACAACCTCTTCCTGAGCAGTTTGTACGACAATTTTCTTCCCATTTTGTAATGTAATTGTCGTGTCTGGTAATGATTGTATTTGTTCGATTAGTAATGCATTTAACATAAATGTTTCACCATTTAACTTCGTTAATTCAATCATGGATTTGCGGGGATGATGCTAATTAAGCAACATCCCCTGCCTCCTTTTTTAACGTTTTAAATTGACTAGCTCTTGTAAAATTTCATCAGACGTAGTAATGATTCTAGTGTTTGCTTGGAATCCACGTTGCGCAACAATCATTTCCGTGAATTCTTCTGATAAATCGACGTTAGACATTTCTAGTGCACCAGCGACGGTTTTACCTAAACCTTCTGTTTCCGGGGCCCCAATTCCAGTAAATCCAGCATTAGCGGAATCCAAAAACAAGTTACTACCTATTTTTTCTAATCCAGTTGGATTCGAAAAATTAGCTAACCCTATTGTTCCCGCTGTTTGTGGGTCTCCAGCAGCATCAACATAATTGACATCGCCATTTTCAGCAATACTAAAACTTTGAAAATCATTAGGTAGATTAATTTTGTACGATTCGTTGGGATCATTTAAATTTACTGAACCATCATTAAGAATTCCATCCATACCTACTAAATACAACCCATCAGAATTAACAATGTCCCCATTATCATCAAAGTAAAAATTCCCTGCCCTCGTATAATAAATACTCTCTCCATCTGTCACAACAAACATCCCATTACCTTCAATAGCAACATCTAAAGAGCTTCCCGTCGTTTGTGTAAATCCTTGAGTGTGAATATTGTCAATAGAACCAACTTTAGAACCTAGGCCAACCTGAATTGGGTTAATCCCCCCACGGCCACCGGCAACTGCCGCTTGTGCCCCACGTGTCGTTTGACTCATCATGTCTTGAAATGTGATGCGACCTTTTTTAAAACCACTTGTATTAACGTTAGCAATATTATTTCCAACAACGTCTAATTTTGTTTGAAATCCTTTTAATCCTGAAATACCTGAATACATTGAACGTAACATAGTTTTCTCATCCCTTTTCTTATAGTTTTCCCCACTTCAATCAGTCGGTGGTTTATATAAGCCTCCCAAAAGGGTCCAGCTTATTATTTTTGTAAAACAATTGCTCCATTAATATTCGTAAAAATTTGGTTGCTTGCTTCCTCATTCGTTAAAGCAGTGACAACGGTATTGTTTTTCGTACTGACGACTAATGAGGTGTCATCTGTAACGACAATTGCGTCTGTAATCCCTTTTCCTTTAGCCTCATTCATCTTTTGACTAATTTCTTGCCATCTAGCATCACTTATATGAATATTTCTATCTATAAGTCTCTGTTGTGCATGTTTACTCACCTTGACAGCTGTTGCTTTTGATAGTACTTGTTCAAACGAAGTGTTCGATTGCTTCGGCTGTTTAACGTGATTTCGCTGTTTTGTAATTTGTGCTTGTTGTAATGGGTGGATGTAATTATTCATCGTTGACACCTTCACTTACAGAAACTTTCACAATTTCATCCGTATAAATCTTTTCACCATTTGCTAATTCTAATAGTGCATAGCCATTTCTTTGGCTAACTGACTTCACTTCACTACTGCCGATTTCTTTCGTACCATCCTCATTAATAATTTCATAGTCAACTTCTTTACCAATCATGTGACTGTATTGAATCACAGGAGAAACAATTTGATTTTGAACTAGGCGATCTATAGAGCCAGCCATGTTCATCATTTGTTCCAAGGACGAAAATGTTGCCATTTGTGCAATAAAATCTTTATCATCCATTGGGCTTAATGGGTCTTGATTTTGTAATTGTGTCATTAAAATTTTAATAAACTCGTCTTTCCCTAAATTATTATTAGGAACATTACGATTTGGTTGATTAGATAAATAAAGTGACTCATCAATTTTCGCCATCATTATCCTCCTCCCTCTGCCATTTGTAACAATGACTCAAAGTCTATTTGATTATCGTCATGATCCTTATTCGACTCTTGTTCGTCATTCGTTTCTTCCATTGACTCATCATGATCAAACTGGCCCTCTTCATAATCCTGATTAAAAAATTGTTCATCTGATATTGTTGAATCTCTTTCAATCATGACTTGATGTGGTGCAAATAAGTGTTTTAATTGATGGATATTCGTCTCTAACATTTCTTTCGCCATTTGTGAACTAACAATGATTTTAACGACCATATCACCATTCATTTGTGTAAAGTGTAATGTCATATTACCTAAATTCTCCGGTCGAATCGTCAGTGACAGTTGTTGCATTTGATTCCCAGATCTAGCAAATTGGCTTTGTTGTACGATTTGGATCATTTTTTGCATCAATTCATTGCTTACTCTTTCAACCCTATCAGTTTGTTGTAAATGAACGACAAATTGTTCCACTTGTGTCATCGGTCTTAAAGGTATATCCTGGGATGATGTTGTTAAAATTGTCCGCCCCACACTATTATCCAAGTTCACACTGTCATCAAGGATGTTTGGTATTAGTTGATGCAACCAATTAGAGACATCTCTTTTCGTCACTGTTGCCTCAGATTGGTAGTTACCATTTCGCTGTTGTAGTAGCCTTTTACTGAATATGTCTGTTAATTTTTCCCAAAGTTTTAATTCCTCATTGGAAAGAGTTTCCTGCAATGAGCCATTTAATGAAAGCCTAGCATCCCTTGAGAGCTTTGACCATTGTTCTAATAACGCCAGTATACGGCTTGACGTTTCTAACATTGACTTATCATCACCGGTTAAATTAGATAGAATTTCAGTAATGCCTTGCAATAATTGTTGTAATTGACTATTCATATTTTCAGATTGTTCATTTACTAGTGGTTCCGTTATCAAAAACAACCAATCACTACTATTTGTTATTTGATTTTCTTCATGTCCTTTTTCAATCGAAGCCTTTAATTTGTCGATGAGTAATTGAACAAGATTCCCTTCCGGCAAATCCTCGTCCAAAATGAATGGTTCATTTTGAATTATTGCTATAAATAATTGATGTAGTAATGATTCGTCAATTTCATCTATTCCATCGGTTTCTAAAATCTGCGAAAGTTTAGTTTTTAAATCTTCGATTACTGAAATAACTTCCCTAGATGGCGAATTCATCTTATTTAAGACTTTTTTAAGGTGACCAATCATTTCTTTAGTGATAACTGAATTACCCTTTTTCGATCGAATTGTCTGATTTGACAGGTTTGACAGGACATTGTGAAAATTTGAACGATCAATCAAGTTTTGTTTGGATCGAATTGTTGCAAACGGATTGGTCGCATTGACTATCGGTCTATCCATCATTAATAAACCCATCTTATTCATCTTTTTTCACCCCCTTTCAATAGTTTCAATACTAGTCACTAATTAATAATTCTGTTATTGATGCAGCAATTTCTGGATTCATTTCTGCTAAAATTTCGCCTCTCACCTTACCTGATAAAATTGATAAAATATTAGCAGCTCGCTTGGTTTCAACATTTTCTAATATTCCAGCTGCACTTTTAGGTTCCATTTTTCTAAACGATGCTGCTGCATCCTCATACTCGGTCAATTCGTCTAAATCATCAATATTAATTGGGCCTTCATCGATAATTTTTTCATACTTTTTATTTTCTCTTTGTAGATCCTCAATTTCCTGTTCCATTTGATTGACCTCAGTTTGTAATATTTCAATTTCCTCTTCTTGCATCCCTATCTTATTTTCGGCCTTTAATAATTTCTCCTCTAATTGATCTTCTTCTTCTGAATTAATAAAAGTCGACACAACAGGTATGCTACTTCCCTGTTTTTTTACCCATCCCAATATATCCCCATCAGCCATCAGAAATATTCCTATTACCAAAACGATAATAATAAGGAGTGGCACAAAAACAAATAGTGTTAGCCATAAAATTGGATTCTTTTTTCCTTTTTTTTCTTGCTTAATCGATGTCATAGATTCACCTATTTTAAACTTAAATATTGTTGTAATGCTATTTCATCCATCATATTCATATCCATCTTTTTCTCTAATGCAATTTGCTTTTCTTTTCTGTTACTTATGATAGTTTCCATCTTCTTCATTTCAATATGTGCCTTTGTTAAAGTTTCCCGTTTCATTTCCATATGCATTCTTGCATCTTGCACTTTACCTTGAAGTTTGTCAATACGGGCATTTATAGATTGAATATAAGTCGATTGTTGACGAATAGACGTAATTTTCTTTTTCGATTGAATGAGTTGTTGGAGTGTTTCTTCCTCGTTTTCTTTCATTTTAAATGCCTCATACATGTCGGTTGCAACACGTTCAAAGTTTTCCACAGCGATTGCATACTCCCTTTGGGCACTGTTTTTTTCTGTTTTTTTAACTTTTAATATCTTTTCAAAAACGGCTTTATCTGAAATGATGGCTCACCTACCTTAAGTAAACAATTGTTTCATTTCTGTATAAGCTTCCTCAAATGTCATGTAATCTGTTATTCCTTGTTTTAAAAATTGCATAATTTTAGGATAATAAAAAATTGCTTCATCAATTTGTGTATCTGAGCCTTTATTATAGGCGCCAATTTGTATTAACTCGCTATTTTCTTCATAAATGGCTAATAATCGTCGAATTTTATTTGAGACAGATTCATGCTCTTTTCCAATAATTTGTATCATTAAACGGCTAACGGATTGTAAAATATTGATTGCAGGATACTGACCAGCTTCCGCAAGCTTTCTATCTAACACTAGGTGTCCATCAAGTATCCCTCTTACTGCATCCGCAATTGGCTCATTCATATCATCGCCATCGACTAACACTGAGTAAAAAGCGGTAATTGTCCCATTAACATCCGTTCCGGCTCGTTCTAGTAGCTTCGGAAGAGTAGCAAAAACAGATGGTGTATACCCTTTAGTTGTAGGAGGCTCACCAACAGCTAGGCCAATTTCACGTTGGGCCATGGCAAACCGTGTGATTGAGTCCATCATTAAATTAACATGTAGCCCTATACTTCGAAAATACTCACTAATTGCTGTTGCTGTATAGGCCCCTTTAATACGCATAAGTGCTGGTTGGTCAGAAGTTGCGACAACAACAATAGATTTTTTTAACCCTTCTTCACCTAAATCCTTTTCAATGAATTCTCTTACTTCACGTCCACGTTCACCAATTAATGCAATGACGTTGACATCGGCCTCACTATTTCTTGCTATCATTCCTAATAAAGTACTTTTACCAACACCGCTACCCGCAAAAATTCCTATTCGTTGCCCTTTTCCTACCGTTAACATAGAGTCAATTGCTTTAACCCCTGTTGATATTGGCTCCCTAATTGGTTGCCTTTCCATCGGATTAGGAGGTGACTGTTCTGTTGGGTAATTTTTTAAGCCATCGGGAAGTTTTTTGTGATGTAAACTATTGCCTAATGCATCGATTGTCTCGCCGATTAAACTTCTACCTACTTTGATCATTAAAGATTTCCCTGTTGATTCTACTAAACAATCAGGACCAATTTCTGTCACATGTGAATATGGCATTAATAAAATTTTTTCCTGATTGAATCCTACCACTTCGGCTGGAATTGGTTTATGAAGTGCAGATTTAGGGTGAATGAGGCATACTTCGCCAATATTCACCTCGGGCCCGTTTGATTCAATCATAAGACCAACGATACGAAGTATTTTCCCGTATCTTTTGTATGGATTAACTTGCTCTATAACCTGATTTAATGTTATGTCATCCATTTTCAATTTTCTGACACACTTTCCTTAAGAGCTGTTTTAATTTGCTGTAATTGGACATCAATACTTGCATCGATTTGTCCAAAACGGTGTTTAATAATACAATCCCCTTCGGATAAAGTAGCATCTATTTGAAATGTAATCACACTTTCTTCATCGATTAGCTGTTCTAATTCGTCCCTTTGCTCATAAACGGATTGATAATTATTTGGATGTAACATAATGGTGATTGTTTCATTATCTTTTAATTCTCCAATTACCTTTTTCACTATATTTACATATTTTTCGGGGGTATTAGCTAATTGCTCATCAAGAATTTTGTTAGCAGTGGTCATGGCTAGATTGATTATCATTTGACTATGTTCTTCAATTATTTTATGGTAATCTTTTATTGCTAACCCATATTGATTGTTAATTTCCTGTAACATAGAGTCATATTGATTCAATGCTTCTTTTTTTCCTGCTTCAAATCCATGTTGATATCCTTCTTTTTCGGCTTGTTTTCTTTCTATTTCCTTTTCTTCCACCCATTTTTCTTTTTCTTTATTAATTTTCATTCTGATTTCTTCCATTAATTGCGACTTTTTAAGTTGGACATTAGCTAATTGCTTTTTGGCATGATCAATGTCTAATAATACTGCATCTAATTGATCCTCATATGTAGTATCTTTTTCTTCCGTCTCTGCCTCTAGGAAGTCCAGTTCCTTTATAGCAATAACATGATATGGATTGGATTGATCAGATTGTTTCATTTGTTTAGACAATGATATCGTCTCCCCCACCTCTAGCTATAACTATTTCACCTATTTCATCTAAACGTCGGATTGTAGACACGATCCGGCTTTGTGCTTCTTCGACATCCCGCAAACGAACGGGGCCCATATATTCCATTTCTTCTTTAATTGTTTCCGACATTCTTTCCGACATATTGTTAAAGATAACATCTTTCACTTCGTCACCTGCAACTCTTAACGCGAGTTTTAGGTCGTCATTTTCCACTTCACGAATAATTCGCTGAATAGCTCTATTATCAAGTATGACAATATCGTCAAATACAAACATTCTTTTCTTGATATCCTCAGCTAATTCTGGCTCTTGAATTTCTAGTGTGTCTAAAATGGTTCTTTCGGTACTTCTGTCAACTTCGTTTAGCACTTGAACAACTGCAGAAATACCACCTGTTTGTGTATATGTTTCCGATAAGGAAGTCGAGATGTTTTTTTCTAATACCATTTCAATTTCCTCAATAATATCTGGTGGGGTTGATTCCATCGTCGCAATTCTTCTTGCAATATCCGCTTGTACATCTTCTTCAAGTTCAGATAAAATTTGACCTGCTTGCTCTGGATCTAGATATGAAAGCACTAACGCTATCGTTTGCGGATGCTCCCCTTGTAAATAGTTTAACAATTGACTTGGTGGGGCCTTTCTAGCAAAATCAAAAGGTCTCACATGTAAAGATGACGTTAGTCGTTGGATAATATTTGTTGCCTCCTGTTTTCCGAAGGCTTTTTCTAGTACCGTTTTTGCATATCCAACTCCACCCTGAGAAATGTAATCTTGAGCAATCGATATTTGGTGGAATTGATCAATAACATCATCTTTTAAATTACTATCTACTTTTTGAACGGAAGATATTTCTAAACTTAATTTTTCAACCTCTTCCTCTGATAAGTGTTTAAAAATATTGGCTGACACATCAGGACCTAGTGTTATTAATAAAATTGCCGCCTTCTCAAATCCTGTGATTTCTTTTCTTTTTTTTGCCATCGTGTGTCGTGTCCCCCTTAATCATCTGCAAGCCAACTCCGTAATAATTTTGCAAATTCTTCAGGTTTTTCATTTGCTAGATGCTCAATTTGATTTTTTTGTATATCTGATTCTGATTCAGGTTGTTTCGTTAAGTCAATGTCAGCAACATCAGCTGTTACTATCTGTTCACTTTCAACCTCAACCTCTTCGGGCTTACGTCTTCTTAATAATACGAATAATACTATGAAAACAATAGTGATTACGATGATACTAATGACAATAATCGCCAACGGAGATAATTTTGGTGATGACGTTTCCTTTTCAAAGCCCATTGCCGCTAAATGTTGACTAAATGGTTGAAAAACGATAGAAATTCGATTTTCTGGATCAATATCTCCAAAATCCTTATTAATTGATGTTGTAATTATTGAATTAAGGATTGAGGTAACTCCTTGTTCAACCTCATTTTGTTCCTGTTGAGACAAGAGCTGCACATCATCTTTATCTGTGGAAACATTATTATTGATAACTACCTGAATCCCTAAATCTCTTACTTTATAAGGGCTATCACTAATATCTTTATGTATGCGGTTCAATTCAAAATTAACGGTATCTTTTAATAGTTCATAATCTCCATCATCTTCTCCAGGCTCTAATTCTCCCGGTAAATTAGGAATGTCCTCATCGCCTGTACCAGCAATTTCTCCATCCCGATATAAGCCTGTATAAGTTTCTTTTATTGTTTCTAAACTTAATGGAATTCCTTCAATATTTTCCACATCTACTGGTTCAACTAAATCTTCAACACGATTCTCACTTTTAAAATCGACATCTGCCGTGACAGAGACAACAACATTTTCCATGCCAACCATGACACCGAGCATTTGTTGTAACCGTTTTTGAATATCGTCTTCAATTCCTTTTTTAACCGATTGTTGATGTGATATTTCATCTTGATAACTTCCATTAACTGTACTTCTCTCAAAATATTCTAAATACTGATTTCTGATTTTAATATTTTCTTCCGATAAATTCGGTAATGCTTTTGATACTAAATGATATAAAGATTCGATTTGATTTTCATTAAATTCATAACCGTATTTTGTTTGTAAAATAATTGCTGCTGTCGTTTCCTCAACAGAATCATTAATAAATACAGACTGTTTAGGTAGAGAAATCATTACGTTAGCATCTTCAATACCATCTATACTCTTAATAAGATTTTCTAACTCTGTTTGGGTCGCAGCTAATTTCATCATATTAAATTCATTATCTGTAATTCCCCAGGAAGCGTTTTCACTAAAAAATGAGTAACTTATATTTCCACTTCGGGGAATCCCTTGCCCAGCTAATTCAACTAAAAGTTGGTCACTTTTATCATCTGGAACTTTAATTGTCTGTCCACCATCTGAAAGTTCATAAGTAATATTTCTAGCATCCAGCTCTTCTTTAATTTGATTAACTTCTTCTAATGGTAAATTAGTATAAAGTGGTACATATCTCGTTGAAAAATTTACGATAGAAATAATAAAAACAGCAATTACTAGGACTGAAATAAGACTAAAAAAAAGGATTTTTTGGCTTTTACTGCTTTTAGTCCACATCAATTTTATTCGATTGTTCAAACTTTCAAAAAAATCCCTCATAAAATCCCACCATCAATATGTATAGTTATTGTTATTGAATACTTCGTATAAATAGTTTTAAGTGATTAATGAAGAGATTAACCTTTTTCATCATTTATTTAACAAATGATATTATTTATCCGATATATACATTAAATAGGAAAGCGTACAACAATAAATTGATTTAAATCAATTTATTATTCGAAAAGGATATGATGATTTCAACATATCCTTTTAAAAACTATTTAAATTTGCATTCTCATCACTTCATTATAAGCATCGATTACTTTTTGTTGTATTTGCAGAGTGGCATCAATTGTAATAGCAGTTTTTTGGGCGGAAATCATGACATCATGTAAACTGACATCTTTACCTAAAGCTAATAATTCAGTCTTTTTATTTGATTCATTCTCAAGTTGGCTAACATTTTCAAGGGCATTTTTAAATAAACTTTTAAAAGATAATGACTCCGTTGGTTGGTTCTGTTGGTGTATTGGTTTTATACGATTATTTGTCTGTAATGTGTCCGATATACTTTGTACTGATTTATACAATTTTCAAATCACTCCTTTTCATCGTCACTTACCAATCTCTAATGTTTTCATCAACATATCCTTTGTACCATTTAATGCTGTAATATTTGCTTCATAGGATCTTGATGCACTTATAATATCAACCATTTCCTTTAAAGGATCGACATTAGGATATTGTACATATCCCGCTTCATTGGCATCCGGATGTGATGGGTCAAATACTAGTTTAAATGGTTCTTGATCTGCTACAATCCTTGAAACACGTACACCTTGGGGAGGACCTTCTGTTCTACCATATTTTGCACGGTGCAGAAATGATCGAAAATCAGTACCCTTTGATTGTAATTGAACCATTTTTCTTTGGTATGGGACAGCCTCACCGTTTTCATTAACTGTCGATCTCGTCGTCATCGAATTGGCAATATTCGCCGAGGCTACATCCATACGCAGTCGTTGGGAAGTAAGTCCACTTGCACTAATATTGAAACCATTGAAAACCGACAATTATTTTCCTCCTCTAATTACATTTTGTAATGTGCTAAATTTGCCGTTTATTCGATCGACAATACTTTGATAATATATTTGGTTCTTTGCAAATTCCGCCATTTCCTTGTCGATATCGACACTATTTTTATCATGTCGATAAATGTATTTGTTTTGTTGGGTAATATAGGTATTGTTTGCTTCAGTTGAAAAAGGTAAATGTTTTACATGGGTACGTCGGGCTTGAAGTTGCTGCATTTCAGCATCTAAAACATTTTGAAATTCGACTTTTTTCGCACGATAATTGGGTGTATCAACATTAGAGATATTATTGACAATAACATCGTTTTTTTTCGATGAAAAATCGATAGATTTTTCCAACAAAGATATTGTATTATCAAATAAATTCATCCATTTCCCCCACCTTTTTCTAGCTTATTATAAGTTTAATTGACTTTACTACTAAAGTCTATCATTTTATATGAGAAATTCATTTCTACACGAAAAATAGAACTTTTATACTAGTTTAAAGTTATCATTTTTGACATTTTCCCTTAAATTACTACAATTTTATACATTAAAAAACTATTCGGATGATAATTATACCGAATAGCTTTCAATTAAATATACTTATTTATCATTATTTAGTACTTAACTTATCTAACTCAATTAAGAATTTCTCGTTTAATACTTTAATGTATGTTCCTTTCATCCCCAATGATCTCGATTCAATAACACCTGCACTTTCCAACTTTCTCAATGCATTAACGATGACAGAACGGGTAATTCCAACACGGTCTGCTATTTTACTTGCTACTAGTAGGCCCTCTTTAGCGTTTAGTTCTTCGAAAATATGTTCAATTGCTTCTAATTCACTAAACGACAACGAACTGATTGCCATTTGAACAACTGCCTTACTTCGTGCCTCAAGCTCAATTTCTTCCGCTTTCCCTTGTAAAATTTCCATTCCAACTACTGTTGCACCATATTCAGCTAACACTAAATCGTCATCTAAAAAACTCTCCGTTAAGCGGCTTAAAATTAATGTTCCTAATCGTTCCCCACCACCGATGATAGGGACAATCGTCGTTAATCCGTCTTGAAATAAATCGATATTTTCATAAGGAAAAACAGTGTAAACACTATTAACATCAATATTGGCAGTTGTTTCTGTTATTGCTAAAATTTCCTTTATATATGCTTCCGGAAATTGCTTTTCTTCTAACATCTTTTTCATCCGGTCACTTTCTATTTCCTGGTTAATTGCTACACCCAATAATTTTCCTTTCCTACTTAACACGAAAACATTACCATTAATTACTTCGGTTAAGGTTTGTGCCATTTCATTAAAGTTAACAGGTTTACCAGCTGATTTTTGTAATAAAGCATTGATTTTTCTACTTTTTTCTAATAAGCTCATATGTCTCAACCCTTCTATCTAAGTATTTTTTCCTTTTGTACTTCCATTTAAGGATATATTCTGGACTTATAGGATAAATTGGCTCAAATCTTTATTTTCTACAATAGCACTTAATTTTTCATCAACATAACTAGGCGTAATCTCAACCTTTTCAATCGAAATATCTGGTGCCTCAAAGGATAAATCCTCTAATAGTTTTTCCAAAATAGTATGTAATCTTCTAGCACCTATGTTATCTGTTTCCTGATTGACTTCAAAGGCAATTTCAGCTAATCGATCAACCGCTTCTTCAGTAAAAACAACTTCAATTCCTTCTGTTTCTAATAAAGCGATATATTGCTTTAATAATGCATTGGACGGTTCCGTTAAAATCCGTTTAAAATCTTCGGTCGTAAGCTTCTCAAATTCTACTCTAACTGGAAATCTCCCTTGCAGTTCAGGAATCAGGTCTGAGGGTTTAGCCATATGAAATGCCCCAGCGGCGATAAATAGTATATGGTCAGTTTTAACTGGACCATATTTTGTCGTGATCGTAGACCCTTCGACAATGGGTAAAATATCTCTTTGGACACCCTCCCTAGAAACATTTGCTCCTTGTTGATCTTTACCAACGACTTTATCGATTTCATCGATAAAAATGATTCCCGCCTGTTCTGCACGATGAACTGCTTCTTGTTGTGCTTCTTCCAAATCAATCATTTTTTGTGCTTCCTGTTGAATTAAAATACTTCTAGCTTCTTTGACCGGTAATCTTCGTTTTATTTTTTTACCTGGTAGCAATTGACCGAATGCATCCTGCATGTTCATGCCCATTTGCTCCATCCCAGAACCTTGTAACATATCAAACATTGATGGGGCTTGTTGTTCTATTTCAACAGTCACTATTTGTTCCTCTAATTCCCCTAATTCCAATAAGCGAGCAGTTTGTTTGCGTTTTTCTCTTACTGATTCATTTTGATGATTTGTGTTTTGTTTATTGTCTTCATCTTCTTCAGATTCGTCCATCCCTGTAAATAACATTTCAAAAGGGTTTTTTACAGTTCTTTGTTTCTTAATTGAAGGGGCAATTAACTTAACAAGGCGTTTATTCGCTTCAACAGTTGCCTTATCTTTAACTGCTTCCATTTTTTCTTCCTTTACGATGACCATTGCCATTTCAACTAGATCACGGACCATTGATTCTACGTCCCGACCAACATAACCAACCTCTGTAAATTTTGTTGCCTCGACTTTAATAAACGGGGCCTTGACTAGTTTGGCAAGCCTTCTAGCGACTTCAGTTTTACCTACTCCGGTTGGTCCAATCATTAAAATATTTTTAGGGACAATTTCATCCTTCATCGCATCATCCAACTTCATTCGACGATACCGGTTTCTCAAGGCAACGGCAACAGATTTTTTTGCTTCTGTTTGACCGACGATAAATTTATCAAGTTTCTCCATTATTTGTCGCGGAGTATATTTTACGTCCATCCATTAAACTCCCTTCTCATCATTCATTAAAGTTCTTTCGTAATAATTTGGTCGTTTGTAAAGACACAAATATCACTAGCTATTCGTAGAGCTGCTTCTGATATTTCTGCTGCTGTCATAGAAGGGGAATATTTTGCTAGGGCTCTGCCAGCACTTAGGGCATAATTCCCGCCCGAACCAATAGCTAATATGCCGTCATCCGGTTCGATTACCTCGCCTGTACCACTTATAAGAAACATATGATTTTTATTCATAACAATAAGCATTGCCTCTAGCTTGCGTAATACTTTATCACTTCGCCAGTGTTTTGCTAATTCTACTGAAGACCTCATTAAATTCCCATTATATTCTTCTAATTTTCCTTCAAATTTTTCAAAAAGGGTAAATGCATCGGCAACAGATCCGGCAAACCCAGCAATCACTTGCCCATTATACAATGTTCTCACTTTCTCTGCCTTATGTTTCATGACAACAGCATTGCCAAGTGTCACCTGACCATCTCCACTCATTGCTGATTGATGATTATGTTGAATTGCAAATATCGTCGTTGCATGAAATTTATTTGTCATTTTTCACATCACCTACACTTTTTCTCTTATTTAATTTTGCACGTGGATGACTGTTCATATACACATGCCTCAGTTGATCTTTTGTCACATGCGTATAAATTTGTGTTGTTGATAAATTTTCATGTCCTAATAATTCTTGTACTGAACGCAAATCCGCTCCCTCATTTAATAAGTGGGTCGCAAATGTATGCCTTAATTTATGTGGATTCATTTGGATTGTTAACGATGCTTTTTTGACAATTTGGTTTAAAATGTAGTGAATTCCACTAGTCGTTAACGGATACCCCCGATTATTGAAAAAAACTATATCATTGTCAATTTTCGATTTGTTTATTAGGAATTTACGTCCATCATCTATATATACCTGCAGGGCATCCAATGCATACTGCCCTATTGGTATATACCGTTCCTTACGGCCTTTTCCGATGACATGAATCATACCAATATTAAAATCAATTGCCTGTAACGTTAATTGAAGGCATTCTGATACACGGATACCCGTTGCATAAAAGACCTCCAACAATGCTTGGTTTCGCTGACCAATCGGTGTTGTTAAATCACTTACTTGAAAAAGTTTCTCTAGTTCCTCGACATAAAAAAAAGTCGGTATCGATTTTGATTGTTTTGGTAAATGGATATGAAAGAAAGGATTTTTTATCGTATCAATTTCCTTATCCAAATATTTATAAAAAGTTCTTAAACATGATATCGTGCGAGAAACGGATTGGCGTGATAATTTTTGTTCGTATAAATCTGTTAAAAATATTCTTATCGTTGATTGATCAACATCCTCAAATTGGTGTAGATGTTCCTTTTTTAAAAAAGTAATAAATAAATGTATGTCAAGTGAATATGACTTTATCGTTAATGGTGATGCATTCTTCTCAACTTTTAAATAATTAATAAAGTTTTGTAAATGGTCTTCCATTGATGGCATAAAACTCCCCACTTTCTACAATAGGACCGATTTAAGCATACCATAAATGAAAATACTGAGCAATGGATTTAACTAAATTGTAACAAAATTCTGAATTGCCGTTACGAAAAATAAATGTTTGGGATATTATATAATATCCCA
>DKGO01000051.1 GCA_002453315.1 Caryophanales bacterium UBA6768
CTGGGATTCATCGCACATAAACAACTTTAGCCCAAGCTGAAATTCAAGATTCACTGTAATTAGATAAAGATTAGGAGGGGCAATCCATTGGGGCAACACATAAAACTTGCCGAGCAGGCAATTAATGGGGATGACGATGCTTTCGTTCAATTAATGCAATTGTATAAGGTAGATTTATATAAAACTGCGCTAAGTTTTTTGAAAAATGAAGAGAAGGCATTGGAAGCCATTCAAGAAGTGACTTACCGGGCTTATAATAATTTGTCCCATATTCGACAAAAGCAGTATGTGAAAACGTGGCTCATACGCATTATGATTAATTATTGTCAGGATGAATTGAAAAAAGGTCGTCGATTTGTTTATGATGACTCTGTATTAGAGCAACAAGGAAAAGTGGAGAGCTATGTGGCTTTGGAAATTGAGGATGTATTGGATCAATTAGATGACCAGGCGAGGGAAGTCATTACGTTAAAATATTTGCAGGAACTGTCTATTAAAGAGATAGCACAAATGATGGAACGTCCTGAAGGTACGATAAAAACGTGGTTACATAAAGCGTTGCATAATTTAAGGGTAATTTTTAATGAAAAAGGGGGAACTCGTCATGTATGAAAAGGAAGAGAAACAGTTGACGGAATGGAAAAAACATATCGATGAACAAGATGTCCCCGATAAAAATTTAGATGAAGCTATTTTAAGTGGAGTTGCGCGAGCAAAAAGTGAACAAAAATCTTCACGATTTAATTATAAAGTCATTCTCGGCTTGACAGCCCTATTTTTATTATTAGTTGGATGTGTCGCCACCATTTGGCTCGTTAACCCGGAATTATTAGCTGATAATGAAGGATTAAAAGATGCGATGAACCATGAATATTATCAAGTGATAGATGAAGTTCGGGCTTCCAACGGGTTAGAAGTGACGATACAAGGGGCCATTGTGGATGAGAAAGGTTTTGTCTTATTTTATAGAGTAGAAACAGATGAAAAATATCAGGAAGTATTCATGGAAGATTTTGAGATGACCGATAAACAGGGTAATGATATTGAATGGAGTAGTGCGTCATACGGAACACCTAATTATACGGAAAAAGGTGCGAAAAAATTTGAAGGGAAAATGGAAATGTTTACGGTAGATGAGCTTTCGACATTTGATTTTATCGCTTCATTTAAATTACGTGCCCAGCCAATGGATGGTGTTGAAAATAATGGTGTACGGGCAACCTTTGAAATTCCTTTTTCTTTAAACAAAAATGAAATTGCCCCAAAATTTGAATATGTCCTTAATGAAACAGTCGAAATTGAAGGCCAGAAAATTTCTTTTAAAAAAATGACGATTTACCCATTACGGGCTGAATTAGTCATTGAAATCGATGAGTCAAACACGAAGGAACTGTTAGATTTTCCTGATATAAAAATGGTTGATGGTACAGGAAAAGAACGTGGAAAAATAATGAACGGGGTGACTTCTACTTACTTAAATGAAGAAATGAACAAACGAATCATCTATTTACAAAGCAACTATTTTACTGACCCTAAAGAACTGTACATCACATTAAATGAAATTAAAATTCAAGCCCTGGATAAAGATGAGCTTGAAGTGGTCGTTGATTTAGATGAAGAAAAAATTGTGAAACAACCAGCTTCTGGGAAGTTTGTTGATTTTGAAGTGAAAGGACGCCACCTTGAATTTACATTACAACATGAGGAAGAGTTTCCTTTTGGCGCATTTGCCCATGTAGAGGATGAAGATGGGAATGTGCTTGAAGTCCTATCTTCAGGTATGTACTGGATTCCCGATGAAAAGGAACAATCAGGTCATTATTCAGTTGAAATAAAAGGGTTAAGTAAAATGAAGGGTAAACTTGTGTTGCCGTTAAGTTTTTATCCGGAATGGATTGAGGCAACGGATGATGTGAAGATTAAAGTGAAATAGCCCATAGAAAATAAGGGATTTTCAAGATCCAAAAAGTTTAATTGAATCCATCGTGTTGGTGGATTCTTTGAAATTTATGAGGCAATTATTGTTAATTTGACATAAAATAAGTAAAATATTAACATAGTACTCGAATTTTTATCAATAAATGAAAATAAGAAATGAGTGTTAGTAAATGAAGAAAGTTTTTTTGAAAAAATGGATGTTATTGATTGCCAGTATTATTTTTGTTAGTCTACTAGTTGCTTGTCAAGGGTCGAATGAAAATGCTAAGAATAACGAAAATGGTGAATCGACTGGAAATGATGTGCGTAGTAAAAGTGCTGAAGATGTGATAAATGAGGAACTTCCCCATCCAATTGTGACAATGACGATGGAAAATGGTGGGGAAGTGACGATACAATTAATACCGGAAGTGGCACCAAATACAGTGAATAATTTCATTTCATTAGTGGAGGACGGGTTTTACAACGGTTTAATTTTTCATCGGGTAATCCCTGGATTTATGATACAAGGTGGTGACCCATCTGGAAATGGAACTGGTGGTCCCGGTTATTCGATTAAAGGTGAATTTAACAACAATGGATTTGACAATAATTTAACCCATGAACGGAATGTCATTTCCATGGCCCGTTCACAACATCCTGATTCAGCTGGTTCGCAATTCTTTATTATGGTAGATGATGCCCCCCATTTAGATGGGGAGTATGCTGCCTTTGGTATTGTGACAGCTGGAATGGATGTTGTTGATGACATAGTCAATGCTGAACGTGATAAAATGGATAAGCCGTTAGAGGATCAAACTATTAAATCAGTAGAAGTTGATTTGGCTGGATATGAGGCACAGAAACCGGAAACGATAAAGTAATGAAGAGGAATGCGGTTGAAAACAACTTAAATAGAATTGAAGTGATAAATTGAAAATAAGTTGGATTTTTTGGTGGATGGTGAATGTTTTTTGGTTAATTTTGTTTGCGATAGGGACAGCCTTCGTTTGGTTAAGAGAAATTGACGGTTCGGGAGTCATTCAAACTCCTGAAGCTAAACTTGTATCATTTATTGTTTTGCTAATAGCATTTATCTTCCCATTTATTTTTCAGATGATCTGGTTAATCATCAATATAGTCGTTAGCCATCAGAAAAAAGCCCAAATTCAACAAAAACATCATTCATGGCAGAAGAGTTAACAGTTGCAAAAAAATGGTAATAATTTCACTTAAAATGTGATCTATATGCTTCGATGAAGGCTACTGGTGAAGTCTTCACAGTATAGGCGTAGACACCTTGTATCGTATGTAAATAGAGGACACCACCTTGATTTGTTATTTCCCGATAAGAAAAATCCATCACATCCCCAATCGGGAACTCTCTGTTTTGTGTGACGACCTTTTCATCATATAGATAAATGCATCTATCATGTTCAATTTCATACTGTTCAGTACTAGTTACTTTTCTTTCCGTTTTTGTATATGGGTGTTGTGCAATTAAATACATATAATCCTCCTAAACACACGGGATACCTTTTCGGAAAAAATTCACAGAAATTGGAATACTAATCATCCACCCATCCATCTACAAAATAAGCTTCATACCTTCGTGACTAGCTGAAAATCCTAATTTTTCATAAAAACGGTGGGCATCGTTGCGTTGCTTGTCGGTTGTCAGTTGCACCAAACCACAATTCTCGGATTTAGCAATCGAAATAGCCTCTTTAAACAATTTTTCCCCAACCTTTTTACCCCGATATTTTCGATCAATACGTACTCCTTCAATTTGCGCACGTTTCATACCTTGTCTTGCCAATCCAGGAATGATTGTCAGTTGAAGGCATCCAATCACTTTTTGATTTTCTACAGCTAAAATAATTTGATTTCCAACCTGTGATTCTATCGCTTTAAATGCTTCAACATAAGCAGTAGGCAGTGGTACTTCGAAACGTTCACGTTGTGAGCCTAATTCATCGTCAGCAAGTAAACGAACAATTGCATGTACATCCCCTTCATTTGCTTTACGAAATTCCATTAAAATTCCCCCCAATTCATCGATAAATCGAGCTATCTATTGGATAAAAAATTATACTTAACTTAAGTGTATCATATGTTTTCCAAATTAAGTTTTTTAACATAACTATATTATCTTGTAAGAGAATATTTTTAAATGATTTTTCTACATAACTGTTACTTTCACGGTCTCTACCGGTTCAATATTAAATGTCCTTGTTATAGTCTGTTTATTTTAAATTATTACAATAGATTAATTCAATAACTTAATAAAAAATA
>DKGO01000096.1 GCA_002453315.1 Caryophanales bacterium UBA6768
AAATAAAATAACAGTTTAAAAATTAAGGTAATGGTTATGACTAAATTATACTTTATAGTATAATATAGGATGAAGGTCATTATTATTTTGTAATTAATGATAATTAACCAGTAAATAATACTTATCAACAGGTTGGAAAGGATTATAACATGAATTGCCGTAAGTCACTATTGTGTAAGATAGAAACATTAAGAAATAAACTTAATGCAACAGTATATAAAAAAGGTTTATTAAATGAAGAAACAATTAAAATTAGTCATCAATTGGATCAATTATTAAACCAATATAATCAAATAAAAATCGGTAATAAATAGTACATTTTTATTTAAATTATCGTAGTATCATACACTATTACAGCCAGCGAAAATCACCTCTAATTTATTTAGGTTTAACTGGTGTTGTTTTTGTGTCCAATTGAATAATAATAACTGCAAAAATAATGAGTGACATACCAATCATTTGCAATAACGAAAATGGTTCGATAAAAACAAATACACCGATGATTGTAGCGACAACCGGTTCGATAGTGGAAAGAATGGAGGCTTTTGATGCTTCTGTTTGATTAAGTCCATGAGTATAAATTATATAGGCAAAAGCAGTAGGTAATAAACCTAAGCCAAAGGATAACAAGATAACATTTGGTTCCAAAAATAAAGTAAACTTTTCTTTATAAGGAAAAAATGGAATTAAAGCAATCGATGCTAAAATAAAAGTATAGGTAGTAATGGTTAGTGACGAATACTTTTTTAGAGCAAATTTACTAAAGATACTATAAAAGGCGTATCCCAATCCCGAACCAAGCCCGAATAAAATAGTTTTGAAATGAAATAATTCCAAATTAAGCGGGATGACCCCGGCGACAAATCCTGTTCCAATAATTGTAATAAGTAATGTGATGATTTTAACTTTTGTTAAAGGTTCTTTAAATAACAAAAATGATAGTACAATAACAAAGCCAGGTGCAGTATACAATAGGGCGGTTGCGACAGGAATTGTTGATAATTCGATCGTCATGAACATACAGTAATTGAAAAAGGTAATGCTAAATATACCTGTTCCAATAAAATAACCGACATCTGTCCATTTTTTTAAGATTAGTTGTTTTGGCGCTTTAAAACTCAAATATAATATGAGTATTATTGCTGCGGAAATAACCCGTAAAGTAACGACCTCCATTGGCGTAAAATCATAGCTATATAAATGCTTTACAAACCAACCGATAGTCCCCCATAAACCGGCCCCTATAATAATATAAATAAATGCTTTGTTCATTTTATGCTCTCTTTCCTATCTTTGAAGTATATTTTATAAAATAACTTGTTCATACTGTATAAAAAGTATATGGTGTGAATGTGATGTTTCCATTTGATCAGTTGTATTATTCCCAGCAATGGCAACAATTAGAAATTTTAGGTTTTCAAAAAGAACATTTTCAGGTGATTTTTATTATTTTATTGATGTTCGTCTTTTTTAATTGTTGTCTACTTATAGGTACATTTTTTAATTTTACACATAAAAAGATTAGTAAGGCGTACAGGGTAATTATTTATTTGTTATTAATCATGACAATTTTTCATGCATTAAATCGACAGCATTTGCTTGTTTTACATTTTATTATGGTTAGTAATATTTGTCTGAGCTTAATATTTATCATTTATTTTTTATTAAAAGGCATCCTTAATAGGAAAAAAAGCAAATCAAGTAGTATTTGATCCTTTTCCAAGTCAATTGTAAAAAAATTAATATCGATTCGTTTTCTTACTCGTTCTCCAGTTCATTTTCCCAAGTGATGACGGTGTATAATAACTAGATTGTCGTTGAATGGGTTTTTTTGATGGTGGTTGTTTCCAGTCAATAAATTGATAAATTAACTTTTTGGCATATGAAAGGGACATTTTTGTTTTCGGATTCCGAAAATGATGATTTAATGAACCAAGGTGATCCAACTCTTTGAAGTCTTCCTTTGATGGAGGTATGTGGAAATAATATTCACCTACTTTAATAAGTAAAGTAGAATGTTGGTTACTAAACTTAGGATTATTAGAAAAATGAAGTCCGATTTTCTCTGCCTCGTTTTGTTGTAACAATTTCTCGATGGCTATTTTTTTTATTTTATACAAATGCTGTGGCTCTGGTGCTGCTTTGGCATGGCGATTAATAATAAATATTGCCCGTGCTATTTCATTAATTTTATAATTGTTTGTCATAGAAACACCTCTATTTTAACATTTTCCATGATTGACAATTGTCAAATGATTTTCCGTTTAATACAAATACAGTTTCAGTTGCATTGCTTAACCTTAAATAACATAAAAGAACACGGCAAAAAAGTGTAAACAAGAACCGGCTATGACAAATAAATGCCATATAACATGGTGATAAGGAACCTTTTTCCATACATAAAAAACAGAACCAATTGTATAGATAATTCCACCGACTACAAGAAATAATACCCCATTATGGTGCAGAGCTTCCGTAAGTGGCTTCCAGGCAAAAATAATAATCCAACCCATCATTACATATGCTAGTGTCGAAAGAAATACAAATTTATGAACAAAAAACAATTTTAAAATAACGCCTATTACGGCAATACCCCAAACAATTCCAAATAGCGTCCAACCGATAGTCCCTTTTATTTGCGTGAGAACAAAGGGGGTATATGTACCGGCGATGAATAAATAAATTGCGGCATGATCGACAATAAGAAAAATATTTTTACATTTGCCTCTTGGTAAACTATGAACGATTGTCGATGCTACATACATACACAGCATCGTTGAACCAAAAATAGTAACGGATACAATTAGTGTTGCCCCACCTTTTAAAGAAGCGAACACAATGAGTAAAACGAGAGCAGCAATGCTCAAAAAAGCCCCAATACCGTGTGTTATTGCATGGGCTATTTCTTCACGTTTTGTAAATATGTGTCCATTCATTTAAACGCCTCTATTCTTAAAAATGCTTTGCTAGTCGACTCTTCTAATGTCATAGGTCAAAAAGTTAAAAACCTTTTTCTAATTATAGAATAACATAAGTAAAAGGGGTTTAGCTATTTTTTGCAAAATGTTTGGTCAGGGAAATTTAGATCGATAAGTAACACTCATGTAACAATAACGTATTTTATGATAAACTATAAGCAGGATAGTTTATATGTTTAAGGTACATCATTTTACTTTTTCAATTATTTTAAATTTTTCATTTCATTGGTTAATAATCCAAATTTACCATTTTAAACACGATAAAGTGATTAAAAATAGAGGAGTGACTTTAATGAGTATGACTCATGTTGAACAACTTTTAAAAGATATTACGATAAATGAATTGATGATACCGGGTGAAAAGGTTGCCCATGTACAACTGAATAATCCATTAGAACATGCATTATTGGTTTTAGTGAAATCAGGCTATTTTGCTGTTCCAGTTTTGGATACATCTTATAAACTTGCTGGTTCGATAAGTAAAACTGTTATTTTAGATCAAATATTAGGGTTAGATCGTTATGAAATTGAAAAGTTATCAGCTTTAACAGTCCATGAAGTAATGGAAAATGATTTACTAAGTGTTCAAAAGGATGCCAAATTTATTGACGGTTTAAAGGCTGTAATCGATAATCCGTTTGTTTGTGTTGTCGATGATTCAGGTTATTTTGAAGGAATATTAACAAGAAGGGCGATTTTAAAACAAGTGAATAGGGCTTATTTTTCATCTATGAATCAAAAATCATAGGGTTGAACTATTTCTTTAAAAAGTTGTGAATAAAAGAAATGTAGCCCTTGTATGTACCAACGTAAAAAGCGAGGTAAGTATATGAAAAGAGAGTTTGCAGTTATAGGTCTTGGTCGATTTGGCGGCAGTATATGTGAGGAATTAAGTATGGAAGGGATGAAAGTGTTAGCTATTGATATTAATGAACATAAAATTAATGAATTTAAAAATATCGCTTCCCATTCCGTCATCATTGACTCAACAGATGAAAGTGCATTAAAAGAAATAGGCATTAATAACATCGATCATGTTATCGTCGCTATCGGGGATGATATTCAGGCAAGTATTTTAACGACGGTAATTTTAACGGATCTTAATGTGAAGAAAATAACTGTGAAGGCACAAAATGATTACCACGCAAAAATTTTAAAGAGAATTGGTGCTGATCAGGTCGTTCATCCGGAACGTGATATGGGGAAACGACTGGCCCATAGTATTATTTCTAACAATATATTAGATTACTTAGAATTATCCGAAGACCATAGTATTGTCGAAGTTAAAGTAGGCGAAAGAATGATTGGAAAGACTTTAATTGATTTAAATATTCGTGCGGATTATGGATGTAACGTGGTAGCCATTAAACGTGGAAAACAAATGAATGTATCCCCAAGTGCGGACGAAACTTTACAAGTTGAGGATATATTAATTGTGATCGGTGCAGATGATGATATTTCTAAATTTGAAAGAAATTTAGTAGTGGATGAGGATTAATATGTTCGATTTGTCCTAATCTGATAAAATCCATCAAATGACCGGGTTGGGAAAGGTCTTGACTTGATGATTAAAAATAAAGTTTCAAATCATTAATAATAGTTCATTTAACGGAGTAATAGGATTATGTACTCTAATTTGAACTGTTTTTTATTTTAGCCGCTGCTTCTTATTTAAAAAGCAAAAAAGCTCTTATGGAGGTTTTAATTCCCATGAAGGGCTTTTTATCGCTTTTCGCTTTTGTTGGTGATAAAAAGTTACTCGCGTTCATTACTTCGATAATCCTCTGACAGGCTACCATCACAATGATTTATTGAATCAAAACCCAACGCAAGGGACCTCTCACGTTGGAATTTCAACGGCGTCATCATCAAAACCCGACGTAAGGGACTTCTCACGTTGGAATTTCAACAGCGACATCATTAAATCCCGACGCAAGAGGCTTCTCACGTTGGAATTTCAACAGCGTCATCATTAAATCCCGACGCAAGGGACCTCTCACGTTGGAATTTCAACGGCGTCATCATCAAAACCCGACGCAAGGGTTTCTCACGTTGGAATTTCAACACAGTCATCATTAAATCCCGACGCAAGGGTTTCTAACGTTGGAATTTCAACGGCGTCATCATCAAAACCCGACGCAAGGGACTTCTCACGTTGGGATTTTAGCACCATCATCATTAAATCCCGACGCAAGGGGCTTCTCACGTTGGGATTTCGACAGCGTCATCATTAAATTCCGACGCAAGGGACTTCTCACGTTGGAATTTCAACGGCGTCATCATTAAATCCCGACGCAAGGGGTTTCTCACGTTGGAATTTCAACAGCGTCATCATCAAAACCCGACGCAAGGGTTTCTCACGTTGGAATTTCAACAGCGACATCATTAAATCCCGACGCAAGGGACCTCTCACGTTGGAATTTCAACACCGTCATCATTAAATCCCGACGCAAGGGACTTCTTACGTTGGAATTTCAACAGCGACATCATTAAATCCCGACGCAAGGGGCTTCTCACGTTGGGATTTCAACACCGTCATCATTAAATCCCGACGCAAGGGACTTCTCACGTTGGAATTTCAGCACCATCATCAACAAAACCCGACGCAAGGGACTTCTCACGTTGGGATTTCATTACCATCCCGTCATCATCAATGAAAAAACACCAAATCCATTTGGATCCGGTGTTTGTTTGAATTACAATGTTATTTCCATATATATTTTTCAGTGAAAAAATTTAAATTTCCATAATAATTGGCATGATCATCGGTTTACGTTTCGTTTTATCATATAAAAATGGTGCGATTGTATCAATGATTTCATTTTTAATTTCTGACCATTTGCTCGTTTTTCGCAACATAATTTTATTTAAGTGTTCAGCAACTAAAGTTTGTGCTTCGTTAATTAAATCCTCAGATTCCCTCATATATACGAAACCGCGGGAAATGATGTCAGGTCCTGCCGCAATTTTAAATTCCTTCATATTGATGGTCACGACGACAACGACGAGACCTTCTTCTGATAAAATTCTACGATCCCGTAGAACAATGTTACCAATATCCCCAATACCACTTCCATCAACATAGACGGAACCAGATGGAATTTTTCCAACAACATTTGCACTGTCATGGTCCAAAGCTAGTACATCACCATTATCCATAATAAAGGAATTTTCTGGTGGAACACCACAGTCTTCGGCAAGCTCTGTATGGACTTTTAGCATGCGATATTCCCCGTGGATTGGAATAAAATATTTTGGGTTGATTAAGGTCAACATTAACTTTTGTTCTTCTTGACTCCCATGACCTGAAGTATGAATATCACTTAATGGACCGTGGATAACCTTTGCTCCAGCTCTCATAAGAAGATTAATGATTTTACTTACACTAACATTATTTCCGGGAATTGGTGATGATGAAAAAACTACGGTATCTCCCGGTGTAATTTGAATTTGACGGTGAGTTCCATTGGCAATTCTAGATAAAGCAGCCATTGGCTCTCCTTGGGAACCTGTACAGAGAATGACTATTTCATTGGCAGGGAAACGATTTATTTGGTTAGTATCTATAAAGGTATTTTCGGGTGCCCGAATGTAACCTAATTCTCTACCAATAGTTATAGCTGACTCCATGCTCCTACCAAAAATTGCTACTTTTCTGTTATGTTTAATTGCTGCATCAACTACTTGCTGTAGTCGATAAATATTAGAAGCAAAGGTAGCAAAAATGAGTCTTTCATCAATACGACTAAATATGTCATTGATATTTTGTTGTACAACTTGTTCAGACATTGTAAACCCTGGGACTTCACTATTTGTACTATCCGAAAGTAAACATAAGACACCTTCATTACCAATTTGAGCCATCTTAGATAGATTTGCTGGTTCCCCTACTGGGGTAAAATCAAATTTAAAATCCCCTGTGTGGACGATATTTCCTGATGGTGTTTTTATGACAACACCGAAAGAATCAGGGATACTATGTGTTACATGAAAAAAACTAACTGATGTTTTACGGAATTTAATAATATCTTCTTCTTTTATTGTTTTTAATGTAGCATTTCTTAATAATCCGTGTTCTTCTAACTTATTTTTAATGAGCCCAATCGCAAGTTTTCCGGCGTAGATCGGTATATTAATTTCTCTTAAGAGGTAAGGGATACCACCTATATGGTCCTCATGACCATGGGTAATAAATAGCCCTTTAATATTTTCTTTATTTTGGATGAGATACGTATAGTCTGGGATTACATAGTCAATTCCAAGTAATTCATCTTCTGGAAACTTAATCCCAGCATCGATAACAATAATTTCATCTTGAAACTGAACACAATACATGTTCTTCCCAATCTCATCTAAACCTCCGAGAGCAAATACAGCTGTTTGGTTATTTTTCACAAATTTCATTCTTTAAATGTTCTCCAGCTCAAAATTTTCTGATTGCTGTTCGTACGCCAAATGTTTTCCTTCTAGCAGTTGAATATATTCAATGTTAATATTGCGATTGGATAATTTGGAACGCACTTCACCCTCAGAACCTGCTTCAATATACAGGCTCTTTGTTTTTTCACGAACCGGTGCCGAATCGGTGTCGTTTTGAAATAATACTTTATAAATCATTACATCTCTCCTAAATTATAATTTTGTCCTTAAATGATCCGTTCAATTTTTGTAAATAAGTTAGTTAATTTCATGTAAATTAGTATTTGGTAATTACTGTTTGTCACTTCACTGTTTACTTAACAAATAATAACTTCCCTTTTTAATAAAGTAACCATTGACTCCTTTCCCCATTTTCTTAAAATAAATATTTTATTTTCTACCGTCCATTCCCTTACTTTATATTATATAATGAAAATCATTTTATTTGTATGAAAACCTTCCACATGAAACAAGAATAGATTTTAACCTTTATATATCAATAAAGCAATTATTATTCATTTAGATATGTTTATATTTTTCTAAAAAACATAATTTATTCAATTTTTTGTGCACCTTCGGGGGCATAAAATGGATTATCCTTTTTAATGTAATCATAAAACATAATTCCTCGTAAATGATCAATCTCATGCTGAATAACAATAGCTGGATAGCCTTTAAATCTTAACTTTAAGGGTTCACCTTTTTCGTTGAATGCCTTAACTGTCACCCTAGCATGCCGAATGACATTCCCTTTAATATCTTTTTCAACTGATAAACATCCCTCACCACCCGATAAGTATGCTTTTTCAACAGAATGGCTGACGACCTTAGGATTAATTAATAAATATTCGTATAGTTCCTCCTCATAATTGAAATAGAGGGCAATTAATTGTTTGCTTATGCCAATTTGTGGTGCCGCAAGACCAACACCTGCTCGTAGTTGAAGTTTTTCCCTTGTTTCTTCATCTTGACTATTTTTTAAAAATTCGAGCATATTAGTTAATGTTTGAATATCTTCAGTTGTTGGGGGAATTTCCGCATTTTGGGCTTTTTCCCGCAATATTGGATTTCCGTCTAAAATAATATCCTTCATTGTTAACATATTTCAAACTCCTTGTTTTTATCAATTTCAATAGTGCTTTAAATTTTTTATTTTCAATAATTCATTATTTATAGTTTAAGTAGAAACCTTCTTTATTTTACCATAAGTATATGTTAGATTTCACTTGTTAATAAGCTTTGTTTTCACATATGGATAAAAAAGGTATAATATTAATAATATAAAAATAAGTCATTTAAGAATTAAATAGCGGGAATGAGAGGGGTTTTATGATATGAAAGTATTTTTTAAAATTACAATTTCATTAGTTATATTATCTGTGGGGTTAATGGCATGTCAAAAAAAAGAATTGACATTGGATAAAATTCATTATCATTTGAATGAATCTGTTGTTATTGAATCAGAGTTTGAAAGCTACCAAAAAAGCATTAATGAACTAGAGCATGAGGAAGGGGAATTATTTAACCGTATTATAGAAATGACGGACGATGAAAAAGATGATAAGCAAAAAATCGCTGAAGAGGCAAAGCAATTATTAAATGATAAAAAAGAGGAAATAAATGCAATTCAACAAATGTTAAAAGAATCTAAGGCGGAATTTGAACAAATTGAACCATTAATTAACGAATTAGAAGATAATGAACAAATAAATCGACTAGAAAAAATGTATTCTGCAATGATGGATCGTTACGAAGCCTCTGAAAATGTTTTTGATTCGTATAGTATTTCTATTGAATTGACGAATGAATTATATGATCACTTTTTATTAGAGGAAAACCATACTTCAGATATTTTTTCCATGATAAAAAAAGTTAATGAAAGTTATGAAAATATTACTAGTGCATATGATCAGTTTAATGATAGTACGATTGCATACAATACTTTAAAAACAGACTTTTATGAATTATTTAAACAGGAATGATGTTATGTATTTTTACACAATCCTCTAATTAGACCTTGTGGAAGGTGCATTTATTTATATTGATACATATTGCTTACAAATGTGAATTAAGGTGCGTTATTAAAGTTTGTTATCCAATTTAAAAGATTAAACGTCGATGAAATAGGGTAACGATAAAATATGAATGATGATATTGTATTAATACAGTGGAATGACATGATTATTGACTGATACAGTTTGGAATAAACACTATAACAGGGGACTTAAATTAGTGTGTAACAGTCAAAAGGTAAATGATTAATCAAATACTTTTCTCTTGTTTACGGTTAAAAACATTGACCTTTCATAGTTGAATAAGATAAACTATAAAAAACACTTCATTGTACTACTTTTGGATTCATTTTTATTATAACAGTCATTTATAAGAAAATATATAGCAGATGATGTGTTGTAACAATTAAATGAAAGGGAGAGGTGATTCATTTTGAAACAAGTACTTCAAGGGATAGAAAAGAAATTTGAGATGTTTCAAATTTTGAATGAAGCAGGGGAAGTCGTCAACGAGAAGTATATGCCGGAACTTTCCGATGATCAATTGACAGAATTGATGAAAAGAATGGTGTATACAAGGGTGTTAGATCAACGATCGATTGCTTTAAATAGACAAGGTAGGCTCGGATTCTATGCACCAACTGCCGGGCAAGAGGCATCGCAAATTGCTAGCCATTTTGCCTTAGAAGAAAGTGACTTTTTGTTACCAGGTTATCGTGATGTTCCTCAATTAATTTGGAATGGTTTACCTCTGTATCAAGCATTTTTGTTTTCGAAGGGACATTTCCACGGAAATCAAATGCCTGAAGGAGTTAATGCGTTAAATCCGCAAATTATCATAGGTGCTCAATATGTGCAAGCTGCTGGTGTTGCATTAGGAATGAAGCTTCGTAAAAAACAATCAGTAGCGGTGACATATACTGGTGATGGAGGTACATCACAAGGAGATTTCTATGAGGGAATTAATATGGCAGGGGCATATAAGGCTCCGGCGATATTTTTTGTGCAAAATAACTTTTTTGCTATTTCCGTTCCTGTGGAATTACAAACAAATGCAAAGACTTTGGCGCAAAAAGCTGTTGCTGCTGGTATTGAAGGGTATCAAGTAGATGGGATGGACCCATTAGCAGTGTATGCCACGACATTACATGCCCGTGAGCAAGCAATTAAAGGAAAAGGGCCATCATTAATTGAAACAATTACGTATCGTTATGGTCCACATACGATGGCAGGGGATGACCCTACTAGATATCGAACTGAGGATTTAGATAATGAGTGGGAAAAACGTGATCCTTTGATTCGTTTCAGAAAGTTTTTAGAAGGAAAGAAATTATGGGATAAAGACCAGGAAGAGGCTGTCATAGAACAAGCGAAAGAAGATATAAAAGATGCGATTAAAAAGGCAGACGCTTATCCTAAACAAAAAGTAACTGATTTTATTGAACATATGTTTGAAACATTGCCACAAAATCTCCAAGAACAATATGAAATATATAAAGAAAAGGAGTCGAACTAATATGGCACAAATGACGATGATTCAAGCAATCACTAACGCATTACAGACGGAATTAAAAAATGACGAAAATGTGCTCGTATTTGGTGAAGACGTTGGTAAAAACGGTGGTGTTTTCCGAGCAACTGAGGGGTTACAAGCAGAATTTGGTGAGGATCGTGTATTTGATACCCCGTTGGCTGAATCAGGTATTGGAGGATTGGCGATTGGTCTGGCAATAGAAGGCTATCGTCCAGTACCAGAAATTCAATTTTTCGGTTTTGTATATGAAGTAATGGATTCCATTAATGGTCAAATGTCAAGAATGCGTTACCGAACTGGGAATACGCATACTTCTCCAATTACAATCAGATCTCCTTTTGGTGGAGGGGTACAAACTCCAGAATTACATGCTGATTCTTTAGAGGGGCTTATTGCACAGCAACCGGGAATTAAAGTAGTAATTCCATCCACACCATATGATGCAAAGGGGTTATTAATTGCTTCCATTCGGGACAATGATCCGGTTGTTTTTTTAGAACATATGAAATTATATCGTTCATTTAGGGGTGATGTACCAGAGGAAGATTACACTATCGAGCTTGGTAAGGCAGATGTGAAACGAGAAGGAAATGATGTAACACTTATTGCATATGGTGCAATGGTTCACGCATGTTTAAAAGCGGCTGAAGAATTGGAAAAGGATAATATAAGTGCTGAAGTGATTGATTTAAGAACAGTATCTCCTATTGACATAGATACTATCATCACATCTGTTCAAAAGACGAATCGAGCGATAGTTGTTCAAGAAGCACAAAGACAAGCTGGGATAGCGGCAAATGTCGTATCAGAAATCCAAGAAAGAGCGATACTTCACTTGGAAGCCCCAGTTTTACGGGTTACTGCGCCAGATACAGTTTATTCATTTGCGGCTGCTGAAGATTCGTGGCTACCAAATCACAACGATATTGTAAATAAAGTAAACAAAGTGTTAAATTTTTAAATCGATAGATGGGAGGTAGATTTTATGGCTTTTACATTCAAATTGCCGGATATTGGTGAAGGGATTCATGAAGGGGAAATTTTAAAATGGTTCGTAAAAAAAGGCGATCACATTAAAGAAGATGACCCATTATGTGAAGTACAAAATGACAAAGCAGTTGTCGAAATACCTTCACCAGTAGAAGGGGAAGTATTAGATATCAAAGTCGCTGAAGGGGAAGTCGCCATTGTTGGGGATCCTTTAGTAAGTATTGAGGCGGAAGGTTATGAAGATGAGGAGGAAACGAAGGAAGAAGTAGTGGAAGAAACTCCTGAAACAAGTTCGTCCCAAACTTCCGTAACAACCGAGGAACCTAAAGCTGAATCAAAACGGTCGTCAACAGCCAAAACAGAAAACAAAATGGTCATTGCGATGCCTTCAGTGAGAAAATATGCTCGTGAAAAAGATGTCTCCATCCAAGAGATAGAAGGTACTGGAAAGAACGGCCGAATTTTAAAAGAAGATATTGATGCATTTTTATCTGGTGAAACGAGTCCAAAGGAAACAGCAACTGATGTTGCGGATGGTGAAGATAAAGTAACTGCACCTGTGATTCCTGAAGGTGCCTATCCTGAGACACGTGAAAAAATTGCTGGTATTCGTAAAGTCATTTCAGAAGCCATGGTTAATTCTAAAACCCGTGCACCACATGTGACCCTAATGGACGAAGTTGATGTGACGAAATTGGTAGCACACCGTAAACATTACAAGGAAGTGGCAGCTGAACAAGATATTAAGTTAACATACTTACCATATGTAGTTAAAGCATTAATTTCTGCATCAAAAAAATTCCCGATTTTAAATGCTGCAGTAGATGATGATGCTGAGGAAATTGTGTATAAGCATTACTACAATATTGGTATTGCAGCTGATACAGAAAAAGGGTTACTAGTACCTGTTGTAAAAAATGCTGATAGTAAATCAATCTTTGCTATTTCAAAAGAGATAAATGAGTTAGCGGATAAAGCACGTGGTGGAAAATTAACGGCTGATGAAATGAAAGGTGCATCTAATACGATAACAAACATTGGTTCAGTGGGTGGCCAATGGTTTACTCCTGTTTTAAATTATCCTGAAGCAGTCATTTTAGGTGTTGGCCGAATCCAGGAAAAACCAATTGCACGTAATGGAGAAGTTGTCATTGCTCCAGTATTAGCATTGTCGTTAAGTTTTGACCATCGAATTGTCGATGGCGCAACAGGCCAACAGGCTTTAAATCAAATTAAAAGAATTTTAAATGATCCACAATTAATCATGATGGAGGCGTAAAAAAATGGTCGTAGGAGATTTTCCAATTGAAGTTGATACACTCGTTGTTGGTGCAGGTCCGGGGGGATATGTTGCCGCAATCAGAGCAGCACAGCTAGGTCAAAAGGTGACTATCGTAGATAAGGCTGAATTAGGTGGTACCTGTTTAAATGTTGGATGTATCCCTTCTAAAGCATTGATTCAAGCAGGTCATTTAGCCGACCAGGCTAATGGTAATGAAGAAATGGGAATTAAGACGGAAAAAGTCTCAGTTGATTTTACTAAAGTACAAGAATGGAAATCCGGGATCGTTAATCGTTTAACGTCCGGTGTTGAATCACTTTTAAAGGGAAATAAAGTTGATATTGCCAAGGGTGAAGTGTATTTTGTTGATAATAATCATGCAAAGGTAATGGACGATAAACAGTCACAAACATACACGTTCAAAAATTGTATTATTGCAACTGGTTCTACACCAATTGAAATTCCTAGTTTTCCGTTTTCAGAAAGAGTCCTAGATTCAACCGGTGGATTGAATTTACCCGAAATCCCAAAATCACTCGTCGTTATTGGCGGTGGCTATATTGGTACAGAGTTAGGCTCGGCTTATGCTAATTTTGGCACGAAGGTAACAATTATCGAAGGGGAAAAAGATATTTTAGGAACGTTCGAAAAATCGATGACAGCAGTCGTGAAAAAACGATTGAAGAAAAAAGATGTTGACATTGTAACGAGTGCCATGGCAAAGGGTGTAAAGGAGACAAAGGATGGAGTCAAAGTAACGTATGAAGCTAAAGGTGAGGAAGCTACTGTTAAGGCTGATTATGTATTAGTTACTGTTGGACGTCGTCCTAATACGAGCGAAATTGGCTTGGAGCAAGTTGGAATTGAACTCGATGATCGTGGCCTTATTAAAGTTGATAAACAATGCCGCACAAATATTGATAATATTTACGCTATTGGTGATATTGTTGCTGGCCTACCTTTGGCCCATAAAGCCTCTTATGAGGGGAAAATTGCCGCTGAAGCAATTAGTGGTAAAAAATCTGAGGTAGACTATATTGCCATGCCAGCGGTGGTATTCACTGACCCTGAAATGGCGTCCGTTGGCTATACGGAAAAAGAGGCAAAAGATGCAGGTATTGAAGTTAAAGCCTCTAAATTTCCATATGCCGCAAATGGTCGTGCATTATCTTTAAATGAAACCGATGGTTCTCTGAAATTAATTACACGTAAGGAAGATGGCCTAGTTATCGGTGGACAGGTTGTTGGTGCAAATGCAAGTGATTTAATTGGAGAACTCGGTCTTGCGATTGAGGCGGGAATGACTGCTGAGGATATTGCTCTTACCATTCACGCACATCCTACTTTAGGTGAAATTACGATGGAAGCAGCTGAAGTTAGTTTAGGTACACCAATCCATACACTGTAAAATGTAAACGAAAGGAGCAGCGGAATGCTGCTCTTTTATTCTTAATAAATAGGTTGATAGCAAAATGGAGTGACATGTCCAAAAGTCAACGAAATCATCGTTTTGACCGATTTTGTTTTTTCGGGGAATGCCCTTGAGGTAATGGAAACATCATTTTGATTGATTTCGCTCCTTCAAGGATGCCCTTGGGGTAATGGAAACGTCATTTTGACCGATTTCGTTCCTCCAAGGATGCCCTTGGGGTAATGGAAACTCCATTTTGATTGATTTCATTCCTTCAAGGATGCTCTTGAAGTAATGGAAACGTCATTTTGACCGATTTCGTTCCTTCAAGGATGCCCTTGAGGTAATGGAAACGACGTTTTGACCGATTTCGTTCTTTCGGGGAATGCCCTTGAGGTAATGGAAACATCATTTTGATTGATCTCGTTCCTTCAAAGATGCCCTTGAGGTAATGGAAAAGTTATTTTGACCGATTTCGTTCCTTCAGTGATTCTCTTGAGGTAATGGAAACGTCATTTTGATTGATATCATTCCTTCGGGGAATGCTCTTGAGGTAATGGAAACGTCATTTTGACCGATTTCGTTCCTTCAAGGATGCTCTTGAGGTAATGGGAAACGTCATTTTGACCGATTTCGTTCCTTCAAGGATGCTCTTGAGGTAATGGAAACCTCGCATACCCTTAAGATCATGAAAATTCTACTTTAGCCTATTTTCACCTTAATCAAATATTTATTAAATTAATAATTATCCACCCATTCTCAAATTAACAATATAAATGGTGTCAGGTCCCCTAGTTATGGAGGTCACCAGCTAGTGAATTAATAAAATGGAAGAAGCATTATATTTAAGAAGTTGAAAAACTTTTATAATCACATTAGACGATGTGACTTTCCTTTTACACCAAAAATTGATAAATTAAATAGATAGACGGGGGGATTTTTCATGAAATGGAAGACGAAAGTGACAGAAATTTTTAATATTACATATCCAATTGTCCAAGGTGGCTTAGCCTACTTGGCTTATTCTGACTTAGCAGCAGCAGTATCGAATGCTGGAGGACTTGGACAAATAACTGCAATGAGTCTATCCACACCCGAGGATCTACGGAAAGAAATTACACGTGTAAGAAAATTAACAGAGAAGCCATTTGGGATAAATTTTGCCATTGGTGCTGGTCGTCGACCATATGAAGAGATGGTTCGTGCGGCAATCGAGGAGGAAGTACCTGCAATCTCCATTACGGGTGGAAATCCTTCACATATTTTGGAACTTGTTAAGGACCATCCAATTAAAACATTAGTACTTGTTGCGGCGAGACGTCAGGCAGAAAAAGCGGAAGAATTAGGTGCCGATGCAGTAATGGTTGTAGGACAAGAAGGGGGAGGGCATATCGGTAGAAATGATACTGGTACATTTGTGTTAACACCCCATGTCGTTGATCATGTGTCTATTCCCGTATTAGCTTCTGGTGGGATTGTTGATGGAAGGGGTTTAATGGCGGCACTCGCCTTAGGGGCTGAAGGGATAGAAATGGGTACAAGATTTATTGCAACGAAGGAATGCATCGATGCTCACGCTTCCTACCAACAAGCAATTTTGGATGCAGATGAGACGTCGACAACTGTCATTAAACGATCCATTGGCACCCCAGCAAGGGCATTAAAAAACTCATGGACTGAAACGATTTTGAAAATTGAAAAAGATGAAGAGGGATATGAGTCGATAAAGGACTATATTAGTGGGGAAGCGAATAAAAGGTATATTCATGTTGGGGATATTGAAAAAGGATTTGGTTGGGCTGGTCAGGGAGTTGCAAGAATTAACGATATTCCAACAGTTGCCGAATTGATTAATACTATCATTCATGATGCAGAAGAAATAAGGCGTAACTGGACTTAATGTAAATTTCCTTTAATAAAAATTAATTTAAACACACTTTCCACATTTTCAATTTTAACTATTGCGTTTTTGATTAAAATTCGTTTGCCTTGATACGGGTAAGGGTAAGAATAATATTAAAAAATACCGAATAGTATAGTTATTACACCAATAAAAATTAACTAATCAAATTGTTAATAAATAGTGGAAGGTGTGAATGTGATGAAATATGTCATTGAACAGACAGAAAATGACGAAAAGAAACAAAGAATATTACTTCTAGAATTAGAGATTGATGATGAATTATTAATACTATTTAGTGCAATGAAACAAAATGATATCAATGAAATAAAACAAACAAAAAGCAAATTGCAGAAACTTGTATGTCAGATAAAGACATTAAAAAGATCAAACTAACGATACATTTCAGCTATATGATGTACAAATTGGAGGAACAAAATGATTCTACAGGATCGCCAACATCTATTTGAACAAACTAAACAATGGCTTTTGGAAGCTGGAGCTTTGATTAGAGAAAGAGTAAACCATCCCTTTTTTATTAATACAAAATCGGGTAAAAATGATTTAGTTACAGAAATAGATGAGGAAGTGGAGCATTTTTTAATTAAAAAAATTAGGGCTAGCTATCCTAATGATGATATATTAAGTGAAGAACAATTTGGAGATACCCCATATGGGAAAAAAGGTATTATATGGATCATTGACCCGATTGATGGAACGATGAATTTGGTGCATCAACAAGCAAATTTTGCGATTTCTATAGGGGTGTATGATGACGGTGTTGGTGAGATAGGATTTATATATGACGTTATGAATGACCAACTTTACAGTGCAATGAGGGAACAAGGGGCTTTTAAAAATGAACATCGATTGGCACAATTAAACCATCATTTGACACTGGAAAAAACGTTGCTGTGCGTTAATCCTCGATGGCTACGATACCAAAATAATTTTAACAAGGATGGTTTGGATAAAATTATTAAATCAATTCATGGAATTAGATATTACGGCTCGGCTACATTACAAATAGCCTTTGTTGCAGAAGGCAAAATAGATGCTTATATTTCTATGTCACTTGAACCATGGGACTATGCTGCCGGTAGGGTAATTTTGAACGAAGTTGGTGGCATAATAACCTCTGTTGATGGATCACCAATTCATTCAATGAAAAGAGTATCCTGTATTGTTTGCCATCCCCGAATTCATGGGAAAATAGTGGATGAACTGAATTATTCAAAATAAAATTCATCTATTATGGTCCTGTTTTTCTTTTTAAATATAGTCCAAATCCCATAAGTCCAAAACCGAGTAAAAGAAAAAGTAAGATGAGCCAAATATTTTGGTAAGATAGGGCAACTCCAACTAAACAAAACATTAATATAACTAGAAAAGCCAATAATAGCATAGGAAAGTTTACTTTTTTCAATTGTCCATCTCCTCGTAATTTAAATGATACATATTTTCCCTAACGTAGTTAAGGGATTAACGTATAAAACTAGTAACTTTAAAAGAACTTTAGTATGATGACTATTATAAGATATCTTTTACTTTTTTGGGGGAACATATGGAAAATCAATTTAATATTTTGTTTCAATATTTTTTAGATGCATATGGAACAGAGCATCTATTTGCCATATTTTACGTGCTAAATTTTATTTTTAGTGTTATTGCATATAAATTAGGTTTTGCAAGAAAATTATCTATATTAAAATCGGTTTTTGTTTATATTTTATTAGCAGTTGGTGTGTACATTATTACTATATTTAGTGTATTTGGTTTAGCGGTTACTGAGTCACTTATTATTATTACAATTGTATTAGCAATTTATCGGTTTAGATTGTATCGTGAGAGAAAGAATAAAAACAGACCTAAAAATAATGATTAATTGATAAAGGAACAGGACTCATAATGTCCTGTTTTTTATTGTGAAAAATAACAACTTCCGAGTGCCCTTCTACACGGAAAAACTGATGAGAAGGGCATTCAAACAGTTCTTGAGTTCCCTTCTACAAGGAAAAACTGGTGAGAAGGGCATTCAAACGATTCCTGAGTTCCCTTCTACATGGAAAAACTTATGAGAAGGGCATTCAAACAGTTCTTGAGTTCCCTTCTACACGGAAAAACTGATGAGAAGGGCATTCAAACAATTCTTGAGTTCCCTTCTACACGGAAAAACTGATGAGAAGGGCATTCAAACGGTTCCTAGGTGCCTTCTACTTGAAAAATCTTACGAGAAGGGCATTCACCCCATAACATTTCGAAAAGATGATTAAATAGACCTGTATAATGAGAAAAAGATATAACCATCTTTATAAAGAAAATAAATAAAAAATTTCTCTACTTAGGTATTAATCCTAGTCTACAATAATTTCCTTAATACCATTAATTGGTTTTAATTTGTTCGTGCCATCGCCAAATATAAGTTGTACTGGGCCTTTTTCAGTAAGTGGTTTGCCATTTAATGCAAACAGTAAAAAAGATTCCCTCAATTGCTCAATTGTTATAATAGCCTCATCATGTTCTCTTTTTAAAATAACACGTTCAGCATCGGCTTTTATCTCAGCATGATTTACAAAGTCTTTAATTGGCATAACGTAGGAGTTAACAAGAATTTTCTCCCTCTCAAATCGATTAATACTCTTATTGACAGGGGGTTTAATACTGTTGTATGTTTGTTCAAACATTACAGCCCGTTTTTTTATGTGATCTTTTTCATTTTGATTATTTTCAGTTTCATTGTTAAATGCTTCTTCTAATACAACTTTTCTGTCATCGAAAATCCAAACAGTAGGATCTAGTGTTATTGGAAAGTTGACTTTTCCTTTTAATTGCACAATCATCACATGGCACCTCATTTACTAGTTATCCTCACTAGGATACCAAAAATGATGACTATTTTCATGTAATTAAATTATAAATAAAAATAACGTGTGAAAATATTTATGTTATCAACTATTTGCAATTTACATAGTATAAGGATAATATTATTTTATAAGGAAATGTGTTCTAAATCACTTCCTATAGGTGAAAAGTAGTTTTAGAGAGAGGATGGGAGTTTATGCCTCAAATGACAACTGAACAGCGTGATAGGGCTTATATGATATTAAAGCAGGACGCTGAAAGTATAAGACGTTTAATTGAAGTACAAATAGATAACTTTTCAATGCCACAATGTCCTTTATATGAAGAAGTTTTAGATACCCAAATGTTTGGATTGTCGAGGGAAATAAATTTCGCTGTTCGATTAAACCTAATTTCAGAAAAGGATGGAAGGCAAATTTTAGAGGATTTAGAACAAAAATTAACTGTATTACATGAAACAGCCGCCAAAAATAGAACGAAAAAAACTTTATTCAATAGTCGTCGCACTTGAGTATCATGTTTGGCCTTAGGCCTGTTTCAAATCTAATTAAATACTCGAGATTGAGTGAACTTTGCACAAGATAAGGTTGCAAAGTTTTTTATCAATATAAAAGAGGTAGTATAATTTAAATTGGTCATGGGGTGAATATAATTGTTTCAAAGGTTTAAAGGGTATGATTTCACATTAATGATCACTCCAATCTTGTTAGCAGCCTTTGGTATTGTCATGATTTATAGTGCTAGTATGGTATCGACAGTAGCACAAAATTTAGACAGCACTTACTATTTTTATCGTCAAATTATCTGGTTTACCTTCGGATTGATAGCTTTTATATTCTTTTGTTTTTTTCCATATCGTTATTTTAAAAATTTAATTAAACTAATTATGGTTATTAGTTTTGTTCTACTAGTGTTAGTTTTGTTGATTGGGCAGTCCAAATATAATGCAATTCGCTCAATAGAAATTTTTGGTTTTAATATGCAACCATCTGAATTTGTTAAGCTAGTAATTATTATTTATTTAGCCTATATTTATTCAAAAAAGCAATTATACATTCATCAGTTTTTTAAAGGTGTTTTACCCCCCTTACTCTTAGTGTCGGTTTATGCCTTTTTAATTTTTCTACAGCCTGATATCGGTACTACAGGAATCATTATGTTAATCATTGGTACAGTAGTTATTAGTTCCGGTGTTCGATGGCGTCATATTTTACTTTTATTAGTGACTGTTATTGTAATGGCTGCTATACTCATTCCTTTCATCATGACCGAAAGAAGATGGGATCGTATTATTGGGGCGTATAACCCGTTTTCAGATCCTACAGAAAGTGGTTATCATTTAATACAATCCTATTTAGCGATTAGTGGTGGTGGAATCAGTGGCGAGGGGTTAGGGCAAAGTGTTCAAAAATTAGGATATTTATGGGGGGCTCATACAGATTTTATAATGTCTGTTATCGCCGAAGAACTAGGTGTATTTGGTGTTATCATTGTTATTGGCATGTTAATGTTAGTTATATTTAGGGGTTTATTTATTGCAATAAAATGTCATGATCATTTTGGCACCTTATTAGCTATTGGAATATCATCAATGGTGGCCTATCAGGCATTTATCAATTTGGGAGCAATAAGTGGTGTTCTACCAATTACTGGGGTGACCTTACCTTTTGTAAGTTACGGTGGTTCTTCACTAGTCGCGTTAATGGCTTCTATGGGAATTTTAAATAACATTGCTAAAACAGTTCATCTAGAGGAAATGAAACCAATATCTATGAAAGATAATGAACAATTTAATCAAAAAAATTGGAGTGGACAAACATGGACAAGCTAAAGAGAATTAATAAAATCCTCGTTGCAAATCGAGGTGAAATAGCAATTCGAATATTTCGATCTTGTACAGAATTAAATATTCAAACAGTCGCTATTTATTCACAAGAGGATGCAAGTGCTTTACATCGATATAAGGCAGATGAGTCTTATTTAATTGGGAAAGGCAAAAAACCAATCGATGCCTATCTAGATATTGAAGGGATTATTTCATTGGCAAAAAATGTTCGTGTCGATGCAATTCATCCTGGATATGGTTTTTTATCAGAAAATATTGAATTTGCTAAACGGTGTGAAGAAGAAGGGATTATTTTTATTGGCCCAACAAGCCAACATTTAAATATGTTCGGTGACAAAGTTAAAGCAAAAACACAAGCTATTGAAGCAGGTTTACCAATTATACCGGGTTCAGATGGCCCAGTATCATCTATTTCAGAGGTAGAACATTTTGCTAATGAAAATGGGTATCCAATTATTATTAAGGCATCTCTCGGTGGTGGTGGACGTGGGATGCGCATAGTAAATCATGAAAAAGAACTAGCAGAAGCATATGATCGAGCACGTTCTGAATCAAAAACGGCCTTTGGAAATGATGAAATTTATGTAGAGAAATTTATCGAAAACCCAAAGCACATTGAAGTGCAAATTTTAGGCGATCAATACAATAATATCGTTCATCTATTTGAAAGAGATTGTTCGATTCAACGTCGTCATCAAAAAGTAGTTGAAATTGCACCAAGTATTTCGATTGATAGTGATTTAAGACAGAAAATTTGTGATGCAGCCGTTAAATTAATGGAAAATGTAAATTATATAAATGCGGGAACTGTTGAGTTTTTAGTAACTGGTAATGAATTTTATTTTATTGAAGTAAATCCACGAGTTCAAGTGGAGCATACAATTACAGAAATGATTACAGGTGTAGACATTGTACAAACACAAATTAAAATTGCTGAAGGGAGAAACTTATTCGATGAAACAATAGGAATTCCTGAACAATCACAAATTAAAACAAATGGTTTTGCTATTCAATCCCGTGTGACAACCGAAGACCCGTTGAATGATTTTATGCCGGACACTGGTAGGATCATGGTTTATCGTTCAAGTGGTGGATTTGGTGTTCGATTAGATGCAGGTAATGCCTATCAAGGTGCAGACATTTCACCATATTATGATTCTTTGCTCGTTAAAGTGTCAACGTGGGCTCTAACATTTGAACATGCTGCACAAAAAATGATTCGTAATTTAAAAGAATTCAGAATTCGCGGTATTAAAACAAATATTCCATTTTTAACAAATGTAGTATCCCACCGCCATTTTCATACTGGTAATTTTAGTACGAATTTTATTGATGAAACTCCTGAGTTGTTCGTTTTTCCCAAACGTCATGATCGTGGTACCAAATTATTGTCATATATTGCCGATATGACTGTCAATGGGGTTGAAGGGGTACCTAAAAAGAAAAAGCCATTATTTTCTCCTATCGTTATGCCAAATATTGATCCTTTAGAAATTGTACCTAAAGGAACAAAGCAACTACTTGATGAACATGGACCGGAATATGTTGCTAAGTGGTTAAAAGAAAGTAAAAAGGTTTTATTAACAGACACCACATTCAGGGATGCCCATCAGTCCTTATTAGCCACTCGAGTTCGGACAAAGGATATTGCCAAAATTGCTGAGCCAATGTCGCGAATGTTACCCGAACTTTTTTCAGTTGAAATGTGGGGAGGGGCTACTTTTGATGTGACCTACCGATTTTTACGTGAAGACCCGTGGCAACGATTATTAGCGGTTAGAGAAAAAATGCCAAATGTATTATTACAAATGTTGTTAAGGGCAAGTAATGCGGTTGGATATAAAAACTATCCTGATAATGTGTTACAAAATTTTGTAACAGAAAGTTCCCAAGCTGGCATTGATTTATTTAGAATATTTGATAGTTTGAATTGGTTAGAAGGAATTATTCCAGCACTCGAGGCTGTAAGGGAAAACAATAAAATAGCAGAGGCCTCCATATGTTATACCGGAAATGTGTTAGATACAGGTAGAAGTAAATATGATTTTTCTTACTATATTAAGCTAGCGCAAGAATTAGAGTCAGCTGGTGCACATATTCTGGGAATTAAAGATATGGCCGGATTACTTAAACCTGAAGCAGCATATCAATTAGTGTCACGTTTAAAGGATGCTGTGGATTTACCAATTCATTTACATACTCACGATACGAGTGGTAACGGAATCAGCATGTACTCTAGAGCAATAGATGCTGGGGTAGATGCCGTAGATGTTGCGTGTGGATCAATGGCAGGGTCTACCTCCCAACCGAGTGCTCAATCATTATACTATGCGCTGGAAGGAACAGAAAATCAACCGGATATCAACATTGAAAACTATGAAAGGCTGTCCACGTATTGGGAAGGTGTTCGCCACTATTATCAGGATTTTGAAAGTGGTTTACAGTCACCACATACGGAAATTTACCAACATGAAATGCCTGGTGGCCAATATAGTAATTTACAGCAACAAGCAAAAGCAGTGGGGCTTGAGGATAGATGGGAAGACGTTAAAAAGATGTACCGGACTGTGAATGATATGTTTGGTGATATTATTAAAGTAACTCCTTCTTCAAAAGTTGTCGGTGATATGGCCTTATTTATGGTACAAAACAACTTAACTGAAAACGATATTTATCAACGGGGTCAATCCATTGATTTTCCGGCTTCGGTCATTGAATTTTTCCAAGGAGATATCGGGCAACCACATGGTGGATTTCCAGAAAAACTTCAAGACATTATTTTAAAAGGAAAAGAAAAAATCGATGTACGCCCTGGGTTACTATTAGATCCGGTTAATTTTGAACAAATACGAAAAGAATTGTATAAAAAATTAGGCAGGGAAGTAACAAGTTTTGATGTCATTGCCTATGCCCTATACCCAGATGTATTTATGAGTTATAGCAATTTTACTGCTGAGTTTGCCGATGTTTCCGTACTTGATACACCGACTTATTTTTATGGCATGCGTTTAGGTGAGGAAATAGAAGTGGAAATCGAACAAGGAAAAACATTGTTCATTAAATTGGTTTCTATTTCCGAGCCACGCAGTGATGGCACACGTGTTATTTATTTTGAAATGAATGGTCAATCGCGGGAAATTATTATAAAGGATCGAAGTATTAAATCTGAGGTGCCAACTTTACCCCAGGTAGATAAAGAGAATCCTAAACAAATAGGTGCAACTATGCCTGGTACAATAATAAAATTACTATGTGCCGAGGGCGATAAAGTGGAAAAAGGCGATTATTTACTTATCTCTGAGGCGATGAAAATGGAAACAACCATTCAGGCTCCTTTTAAGGGTAAAATTCATAAACTACATGTAAAAGATGGAACAGCTGTTAATGTAAATGATTTATTAATTGAATTTGAGTAATATTTAATTGAAAGTGGGTTAAGACGCTTTATTTTTAAACTATTAGTATTTAAGGGTTACGATTTCAATAAAGATATATTTATTTAACAAAAAGGAACTTTATATTTAAGTTTCTTTTTGTTCCGTTTTTTTTATTAATTGTTATCATATCAACTAATGAGTGTTTTTATTGCATCTCAATTTGCTCGTCTGAAAATTGGGGAAACGGGAATTTCAGCTGAGCA
>DKGO01000098.1 GCA_002453315.1 Caryophanales bacterium UBA6768
TATCAGGTCGAAGCAATGGTGGACTACTTGTCGCTGCATGTATGGTACAGCGTCCTGAATTATTTGGTGCAGTTATTTGTGAGGTACCCGTTATTGATATGTTGAGGTATCCAGAGTTTACAATTGGACGTTTTTGGAAATTTGAATTTGGTGCTTTGATGGAAGGAAAGGATGTTTTTGATTATCTGTATTCTTACTCACCACTTCATAATGTGAAGAAGGGTATTAAATACCCACCTATATTTATTACATCTGGCGATACAGATACAAGGGTTGATCCGATGCATGCGAAAAAGTTTACGGCTACTTTACAAGCCTTTAATCAAGGTAAAAATCCTGTCTTATTACGAATAGATGAAAATGCCGGTCACGGTTTTGGAAAACCTATTTTACAATTAATTGAAGAACAATCTGATATATATACTTTTCTTTATCATATATTACAGGTAGAAAAAAAATGAAGATTAGCCGGAATATAATTTTTTCCATGAATTTCATTAATAAAATAATCACATAAATTTGGGGGTGAGAGCTTGCAAAATATTTTAACAGTAAAAAATCTTCAGGTCTCTTTTAAAACGGAAAAAGGTAAAATAAAACCTGTAGAAAATGTGTCTTTTTCATTAAAACCAGGTGAAACTATTGGTATTGTTGGGGAATCTGGTAGTGGAAAAAGTATTACATCCTTATCAATCATGGATTTACTAGCAAAAAATGGTCGAATCGAACAGGGGTCCGTTCAATTGAATCAGAGGGAATTAACTTCCTTACCAGCGGATGAAATCCGTCGATTGCGTGGCAATGAAATGTCAATGATTTTCCAAGAACCGATGACCTCCTTAAATCCAGTATTAACCATTGGAAATCAATTGATTGAGCAGATTCGCCTATATAAAACAAAAAATAAATCAGAGGCAAAAAAATATGCAATCAAAATGTTGCAACGTGTGGGAATACCAAATGCCGGAAAAATCATTGATGACTACCCACATTTGCTCTCAGGTGGAATGAGACAAAGGGTTATGATTGCAATGGCCTTATCTTGTGAACCTAAAGTATTAATTGCTGATGAGCCAACTACTGCATTAGATGTAACGATTCAAGCGCAAATTCTTACATTAATGAAGCAACTAAAAAAGGACCTTAATACATCCATCATTTTAATTACCCATGACTTAGGGGTTGTAGCTGAGATGGCTGATAAAGTAGCTGTCATGTACGCGGGGGAAATTGTCGAAGAGGCTGATGTATTCACTTTATTTGATCATCCTCAACACCCCTATACAAAAGCATTACTGGAATCTATACCCCATATAGATGGAAAGATAAATGAGCGACTTTCTTCCATCAAAGGGAAGGTACCCTCGTTTGATAATATGCCTAAAGGTTGCCGCTTTAGTTCGAGATGTCCTTTTGTAACCGAAAAATGTAGGAATGAACATCCATTTTTAGTTAAGGTAGGGGCTAGTCAAAGGGCAAGATGTTGGTTGGTGGAAGAAGATTTGGAAAAAAGGGGGATACAAGTTGACAGGTGAGAGAAAAATTATTCCGCCCCTTCTGCAGGTTGAGGACCTGAGGAAATATTATCAAATTCACAATGGGATCCTATCAAAAACGGTTGGATTTGTAAAGGCAGTAGATAAAATTAGTTTTTCAATTTACCCTGGCGAGACATTAGGTCTAGTTGGTGAATCGGGATGTGGTAAATCAACTACAGGTCGAACAATTGTACAATTGGAAAATCAAACCGATGGCAATATTATTTATAAAGGTGAGGATATTTCTAAAATATCTAAACTTAAATTGCGAAAACTACGTCAAGAATTACAAATTATCTTTCAGGATCCCTATTCTTCATTAAATGGTAGACAAAGAGTATTTAATATTTTAGCGGAACCCTTAATAGTTCATAAAATAGTTGAAAAAAGCCAAATTTCAAAAAGGGTGAGAGAATTAATCGAGATAGTTGGGCTATCTGAACAACATCTCCATCGATACCCACATGAGTTTTCGGGAGGTCAAAGGCAAAGGATAGGAATAGCCCGGGCACTAGCGGTGAATCCAAAGTTGATTATATGTGATGAACCAGTCTCCGCCTTGGATGTCTCTGTCCAAGCCCAAATTCTAAATTTACTAAAAGATTTACAAATAGAATTACAGCTCACTTTTCTATTTATTGCACATGGGTTAGGGGCTGTCAAATATATAAGTGACCGAATTGCTGTTATGTATTTGGGGAAAATTGTTGAAATTGCTCGTACGGATGACATTTTTAATCGGCCTAAACATCCATATACAAATGCCTTAATGAATGCATATCCTGAACCTAATCCACATCTGAGGGACAGAGAAAAGATTGTGCTCCAAGGTGATGTACCAAATCCAGCTAATCCACCCAAAGGGTGTCGTTTTCATACACGATGTCCTTTAGCAAGAGATATTTGCCGAAAAGTGGAACCGGGCCTGACAGGGAATGATCATGGGGTGGCTTGTCATTTTCCGATTGATGAAAAATAAAAGGTGGTGGTAAAATGGTTCAATATATTTATCGGCGAATATTAATTGCATTTCCGGTGTTAATAGGTGTAACAATATTTAGCTTTTTTATTATAAACTTAGCACCAGGAAATCCAGTAGATATGTATGTAAGCCCATCTGCTACTGAAACTGATATTGAACTTAGGAAAGAACAATTAGGTCTTAATGACCCAACCTATATTCAGTATTTCCGTTGGGTGAGCAACATAATAAAAGGAGATTTTGGATATTCCTATTCTACCTTTGAGCCCGTACTCCCAATGGTGGCTGAAAGAATTGTTCCTACGATAATGTTGATGGCTTCAGGAATTCTAATTGCGTATATCATAGCTATTCCAATTGGAATTGTAAGTGCAACAAAACAATATTCATGGATAGACTATTTAACTACATCCTTTTCCTTTTTAGGTATATCCATTCCAAACTTCTTCTTAGGGCTAGGAATGATTTACGTATTTTCAGTGTTACTTGGCTGGTTACCGTCTGGGGGGATGTATACGTTAGGGAAAGAAAGCAGTTTAATGGATACAATAAAACATCTTCTAATGCCTGCAATAGTGTTAGCAACCTTTGTATGTGGAAATATGGTTCGATATGTTAGATCAAGTATGTTGGATGTTTTAGAACAAGACTATTTACGCACCGCAAGATCAAAGGGTTTGCGAGAATTGATTGTAGTCAATAAACATGCTTTTCGTAATGCATTAATCCCAATAATTACAGTTATAGGATTAGACATTCCACTATTAGCCAGTGGTGCAATAGTTATTGAACAGGTATTTCAGTGGCCGGGCATCGGTAAACTTACGATCAATTCAATAACATCACGGGACTACCCTACTTTGATGGCCCTTAACCTTATGGCGGCATTTATTGTGTTAGTTACAAATCTAGTTGTAGATTTATGTTATTCAATGGTAGACCCACGAATTAAATATAAGTAAGGAGGTAATCGTAAGTGTCATCACTAATGGAAAATAATCAACATCAGTCAGTTATTATGGAATCAAAGGAAAAAGAGGAAAGTTACTTGCGATTAATCTCATCTCGTTTTATTAAACATAGGCTTGCTGTATTAGGGTTAATATTATTTTCAATAATTATTTTAATCGCACTATTTGCGCCTTTAATTGCACCATTTGATCCGTATGCTGTTGGAAAGTCTTTCGAGGAGCCATCATTTTCTAAACATTGGCTCGGGACGGATCAAAGTGGTCGTGATGTATTGAGTCGGTTAATTTACGGCTCACGAATATCTATAGCAGTTGGAGTCGGGGCCGTCGCAGTATATGTTGTAATTGGAATTCTTCTTGGTTTAATTTCTGGTTATTTTGGTGGATGGATTGATATGGTTATTATGCGATTTACAGATGTCCTTATGTCTTTTCCATACCTAATGGTTATATTAGTTCTGGTTAGTATTTTTGGTCCAGGACTATTTAATATAATAATAGTTTTAGGGGTGCTAGGATGGCCACCTATAGCTAGGTTAATACGGGGTAGTGTGCTATCAATTAAAGAAGCAGATTTTGTAAAGGCAGGTGTTGCGCTCGGATATAGTACGCCACGGATACTTTTTCAACATATTTTTCCAAATGCAATTGCACCAGCAATTGTGAATGCAACCTTTGGGATAGCCGCCGCAATTATAACTGAAGCATCCCTAAGTTTTCTTGGATTGGGGGTACAACCTCCTACTGCTAGTTGGGGTAATATGCTAACTGAGGCTCAATCTATAACTGTTTTGGCTAACCAACCATGGTTATGGATTCCACCAGGATTATTTATAGTAGTTGCTGTACTTTCTGTAAACTTTATGGGAGATGGACTTCGTGATGCTATTGATCCTAGGAGCAAGATATCAAGAGGTTAATTAAATATTTGATAATATTTTAAACTTAATTTATTGGATTTTATAGTATAAGGTTTATTTGTTAAAAAAGCAGCAATTTATAAAACCCTAGGTATTAAAGGTTTTTAACTATAGTTTTAATAAAATTTGTCAAGGAGGAATTAAAATGCAGAAAAATAGAATAATTTTATTTACATTTGCTTTATTATTTTTGATTATTATTGCGGCTTGTTCTGGTAAAGATAATGACAGCAAGGTGGTGAAAGAGGATAATAATTCAGAAGAAGGAGATGCCCTTTTTATAGGAATAACTCATCCACCTACCTCTTTCAATACAGTTGGGAATGATGATAATGCATCACGGTACGTACAAAGTTTTATATTTGATTCTTTGTTGCAAATGATAGAACCACTTAAATTTGCTCCAAAATTAGCAGATTCTTTTGAAACAGAAGATGGTCAGAATTACACTATAAAGTTAAACA
>DKGO01000032.1 GCA_002453315.1 Caryophanales bacterium UBA6768
GCGTCGGATTTTGATGAAGATGGCGGAGGAATTCCAACGTGAGAGGCACCTTGCGTCGGGTTTTGATGAAGATGGCGGAGGAATTCCAACGTGAGAAGCCCCCTTACAGTTATCATTCAACACCAAATAAAAGTCCAATGTTTTAGCCCTAAATATGATAATAACTATTTAGTATAAAAGATTTAAATATAAAAAAATCAGCCATAAGGACTTCCAATCCCCTAAGGCTGATTTTCTACAATATTGACTTCTATCTTCATATTAAATACATCATAAATGTCGTTGCAATTCCGAAATAAATTAAAATAGATGTTAAATCGTTTAGCGTTGTAATGAATGGACCTGACGCTACGGCTGGATCAATGTTTAATTTTTGCATTAATAAAGGAATGAGTGAACCCGATAAAGTAGCCACTGTTAACGTAATTAAAATAACGAAACCGACTAATAAACCTAAAAACAAATTCCCTTTCCAAACATAAATCATTGCCGTCACGACGACTCCACAGGAAAATCCGACGAGTAATCCTGTCGCTAATTCCTTTAACACAAGAATAATTCTTTTTCCAGCCCCATAATCACCTGTTGCAATGCCACGTACAGCAACGGCTAATGACTGTGTTCCAGCATTCCCCGCCATCCCAGCAATTAATGGGATAAATATCGCAACAATCGGAATTTCCTCCAATGTCGCCTCAAAGCTATCAATTAGGCTGGCTGTAAACATTCCCAAAAACAATAACACAACTAACCATGGTAACCGTTTCTTAGCCGAACTGATTGGCCTTGCATCAGCCTTTGAAACATCCGTTAATGCGGCAAATTTGGAATAGTCATCACTTGCTTCTTCATCCATAACATCTAAAATATCATCGACTGTTATAATACCTAACAAATGATTTTGAAAATCAACGACAGGCAATGCTAGGAAATCATAATCCCGCATCATTTGAGCGATTTCTTCTTGGTCCCGACCGACAGAAACTGAAACGACATTTTCGCTCATAATCTTTTCTATCGTTTCATCTTCTTCGGCTATGATTAAATTTCTTAAGGAAACAACACCGACTAATTTTTTTTGATCATCTAATACGTACGTATAATAAATTGTCTCGGCATCCGGTGCTTCTTTCTTCATTTTCAGTAATACATCTTTTACTGTGTCTGTTTTTAAAAACGATACAAATTCAGTCGTCATAATACTTCCGGCAGTTTTTTCTTCATAATGCAACAAATCTTTAATTTCAATAGCAGATTCTTTATCCATAATTGCCAAAAAGCTAGCCACTTCATCTTTACTTAGCTTCTGTAAAATATCAACCGCATCGTCTACTGCCATTTCTGCAAATACCATCGTTGCAAATCGTGGATCCATCTCAGTGATAAAATTCTTTGCTTCGTCGATTTCAACATTTTCCATAATAAACGATATTTCTTTCGGAGACAAATAAGCATAAATTCTTAAACGATTTTCATCTGACTGTTCTCTGAAAAATACAGCCTGATCATATGGATGCATTTCCAAATAATGTTGCCTAAATTGTCGTGTTTTCTCCTCATCTAACAATTGTTGAATTGCCTCATCCAATGTTCTTACCTCAACCATGTTCGATCCACCTACTTTCAATTAATAAAGATTTTTCCCCTTTCATAAGCTAGCATGCTAATATTTCATAAAATTTAAAAAAACACCATTCACGAAGAAGGTGTTTCATTACATAAAAATATGAAGCCTCCATCGTGGAGTTTTAGCACTATATGGCTTGGACAAAAATTGTCCCACTGCATTAAATACTACCTTAATATCGATAGTTTTTGTTAACCCATTGGTGTCTCTCGACGTTTCTGGGTAGCAGCTTGCCTCCATATAGGAGCCTCACCTAACGAGGGTACTCTAATAATATTGAATTATTTCACATTACCAATCATAACAAACAACTTATAAATGTCAACCATTTCTAGAAAAAGTCTAATTTTGTTAATTAAAATCGCTTTATTCTGATTTTTCCAGGTTCATCGTCACCCCTATTTTTTTCTTCCCTTTTGAAAAATTCTAAAAATCATAGCCAAGATGACAATCATGATCAATATATGGATAACATCACCAATTATATCTAATGTAAAACTAAATAACCAGAACGAAAATAAAATAACAACGATAATCCAAAGCATATAATATCCTCCCCATACCAATAGTATCCATGTTTGATAGGATGATAACTATTAAAATAAATCTTAGAGATAATCATTATTGATTAGTCCAGTCAACCTACTAGCTAAATAATCAATTGAATATATCAAACTATATCTCTATAATATAGGGCAAGAACACGTCCCTATTTTAAACAAACCTTGCTGAAAAAGGAGGGCTTGTAGAAAATTCTCTACAAACACAACTATGAAAAAACGATACATTTTTTTACTTATTTTACTATTTATTGTTGTCCTCGCTTTTTTTCGCATGCAATGGATGCACATGTTTCACCATTCAACAGTTAAGATTGAGAACGGACAAATAGATCTTCGGGATTGGAACCCGGAAGAAAACAGCATATTACTTCTCAATGGAGAATGGGAGTTTTACCCCTCTCAACTATTAATGGAAGAACCAAAAGTTCAAGTTACAAATCATTTAGAAAAAAAGTTAATACCTGTTCCCGGTGGTTGGAATGAATATTTAGAAGATATCGGGTCTACACCCTATGGTTACGGTACCTATCATATTTCACTAAAGGTTAATTCTGAAATCAAGGATCAATTAAGCCTTTACATCCCAAGTATTCGGAGTGCTTCAGAAATTTTTATTAATGGGGAATATGTTGCTTCATCTGGAAACGTTGCTACAACGAAAGAAGAATATATAGAAGAAAACTTACCATATTCTGTTTCTTTTAAACCAGATGAAGAAGGGTTGGTTGACATCTTTATTCATGTAGCAAATTTCAAAGACATTCGTAGTAGTGGCATTGTCCGGTCAATAAAATTTGGTACAGAACGGGCAATCGCAAAAGACACTAATTTATCACTAATGATGCAAGTCCTAGCCTCAGGCATTTTATTTATCCATTCAATCTATGCTATTATTTTATATTTTTTAGGAAAATTAGATAAAAGGCTTCTTTATTTTGCTGGGCTATTATTTAGTTTAACGATTGTCAATATGATTACAAGTGATGAAAAATTGCTTAATATACTTATTAACATTGACTATGATTGGGGATTCCGATTATCGAATGGATTTGGTGTCTTGGCAATGTTCTTATTGTTTAAATCTTTCGATCACAGTTGGCTACCCTATTGGCAATTAATTAATCGAATCATTTCCATTTCCTATACTGTCATTATTTTAGCAACCTTCCTCTTAATGGCAGGGCAAATTATTAGTATTTATTCCGTTTATTTTATTGTCATTATTCCTAGTACAATTATTTTATTTATGACAATATTTAAAAGTGTTTTTGATAGTATTACACAAAATCTCTTTTTATTACTGTCGACCTTGACGATATTTCATCAATTTATATGGTATTTATATTGGCGTGAAATTGGCATAAGTGTTGCCTATTATCCTTTTGATCTCATCATTGCACTTGCACTATTATCTTCTGTGTGGTTCAAGGAGTATTTTGCCATGCATTCGGAAACGAAAAAGCTCGCCACACAACTACAAGAAGTAAATGAAAATAAGGATCAATTTTTAGCAAATACGGCTCATGAATTTAAAAACCCACTTCACGGAATTATTAATATGTCTCAATCTATTTTAAATAGGGAAGAAAAGTCATTACAAGAACAGAGCATTCATGAACTTGAAACAGTCTTAAACGTTAGCCTGCGAATGTCCCATTTGTTAAATGATTTAATCGATGTTACTTATCTTAGAGATGGGAAACCGATAATCAATGAAAAAAAAATTCACCTACAGCCGATTGTTATTAGTGTCATTGATATGCTCCAATTTTTAGCAAATTCAAAGCCTATTGAGCTTGTGAATGAAGTTGACCATGACTTCCCACTAATTTATGCCGATAGGAATCGACTTATTCAAATTATTTATAACTTACTTCATAATGCTATCAAATATACGGATGAAGGTAAGATTACCATTAATGCTACCGTTAAAAATGATAGGGCAGTCATTAGCATCATTGATACTGGGATTGGGATGGATAAGGATTTTCTTAAAAGAATATTTTTACCATATGAAAAGGAAAATTCCCGAGGGCTGAATGAAGGTGGACTCGGCCTTGGATTGAATATCAGTAAACAGCTCGTAGAACTCCATGGGGGACAATTACTTGTGGAATCTATTTTAGGTGAAGGAACAACTCTTACCTTTTCAGTAAAGTTAGCAACTGAAGTATATGAAGACAATACTGAAAAATCATTCCCTAACGAACAGGAAAACAACACTATATTTAATTCCCATCATGAATCAACATTTAATTTATCTGATGAAGAATTAATAGCGCTAACAAATCATATCATGCCTACTATACAAAATGAAGAGAAAATTAACGTGATAGTCGTTGATGACGATCCAGTTAATCTCCAAGTGATTCAATCAATGTTACAAGATGACAAGTATGAAATCACCCCTGTTTTAAGCGGTAAACAAGCACTTAAGAAACTTTCCGAACATGAATGGGATATCGTTATTTCAGATATTATGATGCCAGATATGTCGGGATATGAATTAACGAAACAAATTCGGGAAAAATTTTTATTTACAGAACTACCTATTTTGTTACTGACAGCCCGAAATCATCCACGGGACATTCAAACAGGCTTCCTATATGGGGCGAATGATTATGTAACAAAACCAGTGGAAAGGTTAGAATTACAAGCGCGGGTAGATGCTTTAACGACTGCAAAGCAATCAGCAAAAAAACAATTACAACTAGAAGCCGCATGGTTACAAGCCCAAATTAAACCACATTTTATTTTTAATACATTAAATTCTATTCTTGCTTTAAGTGATGTGGATATTGAAAAAATGCGAGATGTTCTATATGATTTAAGTTCTTTCTTACGGCATAAATTTCAATATCATAACATTGATGAATTAATTCCTCTGGAGGAAGAACTAAATATTATTCGTTCTTACATTAAAATTGAGCAGGTAAGATTTGCGAATAGATTACATGTTGAATGGAATATCGAAAAAACTAACCATATAAAGGTACCATTTTTGACCATACAACCATTAGTGGAAAATGCAATTTTTCATGGTGTGATGAAAAAAGCAGCTGGTGGGATAATTACTATTTCTGTCATTAATTATGATCAATACGTCAAAATATCTGTTCAAGATAATGGGGTTGGGATGGATGAAAACAGTTTGAAAAAGATTTTTAAACTAAATGAATCAAATCAAAAGAGTGTCGGTATCAGTAATACAAATAAACGGCTAATTCGCCATTTTGGTGAAGGATTACAATTCGAAAGCGAAATCGGTAAAGGAACAACTGTATCTTTTATTGTGTACAAATAGTTTACTCTTGACATTAACAAAATAACCCTCTATAGTATGTAATTAATAAAAAAATTAATAGTTTTATCTTATCCAGAGAGATGGAGGGACTGGCCCTATGATATCTCGGCAACAGGCTTAATAGTACTGTGCCAATTCCAGAAGCATAATATATGCTTGAAGATAAGTAAGGAAATCAGCAAATCTCTTCTTATGTTCAAGAAGGGATTTTTTTACTTTCATCCCTTCATCTTTTCCTGGATAGGAGAAACAAAAGGAGGAAGTATCGTGAAACGTAGTTTAGAACAAAGGCTGCAAGAAGGAACCGTCATTGCAGGTGAAGGGTATTTATTTGAATTAGAAAGAAGAGGCTATTTACAAGCTGGCTCATTTGTCCCTGAAGTGGCCTTAGACAATCCCCAAGCACTTAAACAAGCCTATCGCGATTTTATGAATGCTGGTTCTGATGTAATTGTGGCATTTACTTACAATGCACATCGGGAAAAAATGCGCATCATCGGAAAAGAACATTTGCTGGAGCCATTAAATCGAAATGCTATTCGTTTGGCTAAGGAAGTGGCAAAAGAACACCCTGTAGAAGAGGCCCTAGTCGCCGGAAATATTTCCAATACGAATTTGTTTAATCCCGAAGATGAGTCATCAAAAACAACAGTAAGAAGCATGTTCCGGGAAATGGTCCAGTGGTGTAAAGAAGAAGGTGTCGATTACGTCAATGGGGAAACTTTCTATTATTACGAAGAGGCACTCATTGCTTTAGAAGAAATTACTAATCAAGGACTCCCCTCTGTCATTACATTTGGCCTCATGGGTGAAAATATATTAAGAGATGGCTATACGGTTGAAGAAGCTTGTAAACTGTTATCCGAAAAAGGAGCATTAGTCGTGGGAATGAATTGTTTCCGGGGCCCTGAAACAATCCAACCATTTCTTAAAAAAATCCGTGACAATGTAGAAGGGTATACAGGGGCCTTACCAATCCCATATCGAACAACAGAAGAAAATCCAACCTTTTTCAATTTACCGGATGAAGGGTGTAGTTGTCATTTGCCATTAGAAACAACATTTCCGACAGCTTTAGACCCCTTATATCATAACCGATATGAATTAGCAGAGTGGGCGAAAGAAGCGAAAGATATTGGCATTAATTATATAGGATTATGTTGTGGGGCATCCCCGGCAATGTTAAGAGCCGTAGCAGAGGCAGTGGGTATTGAAACGGTTAATTCCAAGTATTCACCAGATATGGAAAAACACTTTTTATTCGGTACTGACAAGACTTTACAAAAACATAATTTAGATTATCGCCATAAAGCCTAACTAACATTCAATTCAAAAATAAGCAATGATGGATGAAAATTTTTAATAATAAAGGAGTTGAAAATGACTACTCAGTCTATACGAACTAAATTAGTCCAATTAGGAAATAAATCTGATGATGTGACAGGGGCTGTCAATCCACCTGTCTATTTTTCAACAGCTTATATTCATCAAGGCCTGGGAGAGTCAACTGGCTACGATTATATTAGAACTAAAAATCCAACGAGGACCATACTTGAGGAAGGAATAGCACAATTAGAATTAGGAGATATGGGGTTTGCTTGTAGTTCCGGTATGGCTGCAATTCAATTAGTCCTTTCACTTTTTCAACCTAGCGATGAAATTATTTTACAAGAAGATATTTATGGTGGGACATATCGATTACTAGAACATTTTACAAGAACATATGACATTAAAGCATTATATACAGACTTCCATGAACCTAATAAATTAACTACACTCATTACGGAAAACACAAAGGCAATTTTTATTGAAACACCGACAAATCCATTAATGCAAGAAATTGATATTCAAGAGGTAGCAAGAGTTGCTA
>DKGO01000035.1 GCA_002453315.1 Caryophanales bacterium UBA6768
CTTATCGATATTTGACTCAACTTTTGAAAACGCTTAAATTACACTAAAATTGACGATATTAATGTATTTATGTTATAAAATAATGATATTTCTAACATTATATCAATGAAATCATCTGTTATCTCTTGTTTTCGCTAAAAAATGGGTAAAATCGGATAAAATTGAAAAATTCATACAAAATGAAATGAACATACTACATATTGTATGAAAACGCTTACCAATAGCGTTTCACGGCCTTCTAAACAATTGAAATGGCAAAAGATTTTGAAACATGTTTTTTATTAAAGAATGACAAATAAATGATTTATTCCATATAATGGTGTAATTCTTAATTTAAATGTTAACTATTTGTTGATATTTCCATGAAAAACAGTAATTATAATGATAGACGAACAACACTTTGTAGAGTAAAATAGATTTATAATAAAAAAGGATAGGTGTCGTTCATTGATTACTGCGATGGTCATTAGTATTGTCTTAACAATCATTGTATTAATTTTAAGTTTGGTTACTATTTCGAAGGGCTATGGTTATCAACATACAATTGATCCTAAGAGTAATGAACATGATGAGTTCACTCAACATAAATAAGTAACTGTGATGAAAAATATCATTTTTAAAATAAACAATTTGACAGGGAATTATCGGTATTGATAATCAATTTATCAAGGAACTTTTTTTATTTTATAGTAAAATAATCGTGTGGGGAGGAGGATAATCATGTATACATTCATCGCCATCATTGTTGGTTATTTATTTGGTTGTGTACACGGATCACAAATAATTGGAAACTATAAAAAGATAAATATTAAAGAAAATGGCATGAAAAACGCAGGGGCTACAAATGCTACATTATTATTGGGATTTAAATATGGGCTGCTTGTTGCATTTATCGATATCTTAAAAGCAATTATTTCTTTATTATTCATTAGTTATTTATTAATTAAATTTAATGTCATGTATGATGCCCAAGTTGCTATATTGTATATAAATGCGTTATTTGTCATAATCGGTCATAATTTTCCGTTGACAATGAATTTTAAAGGTGGAAAAGGGACGGCCTCATTATTTGGGGTTTTGTTATTCTTTAATTGGACATTTGCTGTGATGAGTCTATTTATATTATTATTATTTGCTATTATTACTAATTATTTTGTGACGGGAACACTAATGGTTTATGTGACTTTTGTTATGTATACGGCCCATACATTTGGGCAAATACCAGCGTTGATTGCTACTATGTTTGTCATCCTTTTCTTTATCAAGCATAGGGAAAATTTCAGAAGAATATTGCAGAAAGAAGAAGTGAAAGTTTCAACCCTGTTACGCCGTGAAGCCAGTTAAATAATTCTTTTATGATTCCAAACTTGTGAAGTAATTTTCACAAGTTTTCCTTTTAAAAAAGCCATCATCACTATTAATATCCTATATATTCCGATGATTAATAGAACCAGATTCCCTTAAAAATGGATCATTCAGTTGATGACATTAATAAGATACCTATTTAATGGTTTTGCAGATTATAAAAATGCAAAAGATGTATGCATTTATTTTTTTGTGTTATATTATACCTACATGGGTATCTTATTTTAGGGGGTTGCTATGAGAAAAGTTTTCATTAGTATGATCATTGTTTTGTCATTTTCCTTTGTCAGTTGTTCTAACAGTACCACCCATGAAAATTCTATGCAAACAACAAGTTATGAAACAATTGAGATTGAAGAAATTGGGGATTATGTTGCGGAAGGATATATGCTCGTCGATGTGAGGGAAGTAGAAGAATTTGAAGGTGGACATATTCCTGATGCTATCAATGTTCCCCTCTCAACTATCCAAAATGGTAATTACTCACTCGAAGAAGGGGCACAGTATATCATCATTTGTCGAAGTGGTAATCGGTCACAAACAGCAAGTGAACTACTTGAAAAAAGTGGATATCATATTGTCAATGTTTCCGAAGGTGTATCCAGTTGGCAAGGGAAATTAGTGAAATAAAAAGTATTGTCGCTTAAGTGGCCGTGAATGTCATTGATTTTAATGAAGTAAGTGGCCTTTTTATATAGACAATTGGTGTAAAAACGAATGATACCATCAGGTTAACTTCTATTTTTGTGTGTGATATAATAATGCTAGTAAATCGTTATTTGCAAACAATGAAAGGGATGTTAATGAATGGGGATGCCATCGAGAGTTTTAACGATTGCGGGTTCTGCAGCTGGTGGTAGTGCTGGGATTCAAGCAGATTTAAAAACGTTTCAAGAATTAGATGTGTATGGGATGAGTGTTGTGACAGCGATAGTGGCAAGACATCCAGTAACAGATAAAAATGTTCATCCAATGACAATAGAATCGATTGAGGCCCAATTTAATACAGCCAATGCACAAGTAGGGTTTGATGCGATGAAAACAGGGATGTTATTTTCCATAGAGGTCATTCAGGTTGTTGCTGCACTACTGAAAACATTAACCATTAAAGATATCGTAGTTGATCCAGTAATGGTTGGTAAACTAGATTCTAAATTGTTAAAAGATGATGCCATCATCGCTTTGAAAAAGGAATTAATTCCCCAAGCAACAGTTATTACACCAAATATGACAGAGGCTTCTATTTTGTTAAATGATCGGAAATTAACCTCTATTGATGATTTAAAACAAGCAGCCATTGACTTGTATGATTTGGGAGCTAAATACATATTAGTAAAAGGTGGTCGACTTAAAGGACCTGCTATCGATGTGTTATATGATGGTGAAAAAATCGTGACATATGAAGCGCCAAGAATTCATACAGTAAATACAAGCGGCGCTGGTTGTACGTATTCAGCAGCGATTGCTGCCTATTTAGCGAAGGGCGAGGCGTTAGTAGATGCTATATTGTTCGCAAAAAGTTTTGTCACAACAGCGATAGAACATAGCTTTTCATATAATGAAATGGTGGGCCCAACTTATCATGCAGCGGAACGTAAGTATGATGAAGCACATGAAATTGTTGTAAATACTGAAAAAGTGTAGTGTTTGAAGGAAAGGCAAATACTTGAAAATTTTGTTATAATGTAACTAATAAAGTGAGAAAATGATATATAATCGAACTTATTTCCCGGGATATAGCAAAAGTTGTCTTAAATAAATATCATGGAGGTTTTATTGTTGAAAAGAGCATTAATTAATGTCGATTATACGTATGATTTTGTAGCGGAAGATGGCAAGTTAACGTGTGGGATTCCTGGGCAGGCTATTGAAAAGGCGATTGTAGATATAACGCGGGAATTTTTAGAAAAAGGTGATTTTGTCACTTTTGGAATTGATGCTCATGAAGAAAATGATCCATTACATCCGGAATCAAACTTATTTCCACCCCATAATATTATTGGAACAAGTGGATTAGAGTTATATGGCGAACTGAAAAGCGTTTATGAATCATATAAAGACACCGAAAATTTATTTTATTTCCATAAAACTAGATACAGTGCCTTCGCTGGGACAAATTTAGAGCTCAAGTTACGGGAACGTGGTATTTCAGAATTACATATTGTAGGGGTGTGCACAGATATTTGTGTCCTGCATACAGCTGTTGATGCCTATAATAAAGGCTTTGACATTGTCATTTACAAGGATGCTGTTGCGAGCTTTAATCAACTGGGACATGAATGGGCATTAACCCATTTTGAACAGACGCTTGGTGCAAGAGTAGTGTAGTAAACAACTGGATTGAACCGTATCTGTTTCCACATTGATTTTGTGGGAAAATTTATTGACAAACCGGAAGATTTTGCTATGATAAAGTAGTAAATAATAAATAAGATAATGATGATGATAAAGATAATTTATTTAATGGGAGCTTGTAGAGAACTAGTGGTTGGTGGAAACTGGTGCTAACATTAAAATAATAGCCCTTTTGAATTGACGAATTGAAATAGAAGTAGATTTGTACGTAAATGTGCGTTAAACATTAACCAATGAAGGCTGTGGATGTGTTTATGAAACAGCGAAAAAGGGTGGTACCGCGTTGAGGAAACTTTTCGCCCCTTGTTTTTTTAGGGGGAGAAGTTTTTTTATTTATATAAAAAGTATCATTAATGAACAATATAAAATTAAAGGAGATGGATTATTTTGCTTCAAGATTATAGTGTTTTAAGAATTCCGGGACCAACACCAATACCACCGAGTGTGCAAAGTGCAATTAGCAAACCGATGATTGGACACCGGGGAAAAGAAACAACTGAATTGTTACAACGGATTAAACCACGCGTCAGGAAATTATTCGGAACTGATCAAGACATTTTAATGCTAGCGGGGAGTGGAACTGCTGGGTTAGAAGCTTCAGTAGTTAATGTAGTCGATGAGGATGAAGAAGTGTTAGTCGTTGTGACAGGTGCTTTTGGCGACCGCTATGCGAAAATTTGTGAGAAATTAAACATTAACACTCATCGATTGGATGTCACATGGGGTGAGGCGGCTAATCCAGAAGAAATTAAGGCATACTTGCAAAAAAGTCCCCAAATAAAAGCAGTATTTATGACACATTGTGAAACATCGACCGGGGTGCTTAATCCTGTCGGTGCTATTAGTGAAAAAGTGAACGAAGTTTCAGATGCATTAATTATCGTGGATTCTGTGTCGTCCCTTGGTGGTGTCGCAACGAAAATGGATGACTGGGGTGCTGACATTATCGTAACAGGTTCACAAAAAGCCATGATGCTACCACCTGGGTTAACGTTAATTAGTGTCAGTGATCGTGCCTGGGACGCAATAGAGAAAAATAACCGCGGTCGATTTTATTTTGATTTGCAAACATACCGAAAGAATATTGAAAAAGATGGTGTTCCCTATACACCGCCAGTACCCCTTTTGCAAGGATTAGAACAAGCATTACATTTAATCGAATCCGAAGGTTTAGAGGAAGTATATCGTCGCCATGAGGTGATGAAAGACATGACACGTGCTGCAATGAAGGCTTTAAATGTTCCATTGTTAAGTACTGATGAATATGCTTCCCCGACTGTAACAGCGGTAAAACCAGCGACATTCAATGCTGAGGATATGCGGAAATTTGTTAAACAACATTTCAATATGAGTTTAGCCGGTGGACAGCAACACTTATCTGGAAAGGTTTTCCGTATCGGACATATGGGTTATTGCTCACCTGCTGAAGTACTTCAAGTGATTAGTGTGATTGAAATTGCTTTAAAATCATTAGGCGAATCAATAACTTTAGGTTCAGGCATGAAAAGTGCCCAAGAAGTTTTAGCAAAAAACTTATAACAATGAGATTTAATAAAGCCAAATAAGTAAGACATTTCACATAGAAATTATACTGAAGGGTGTAAACAATGACTTTCAAAATATTAATTAGTGATCCACTGAGTGAAGATGGCATTTATCCATTAAGGAAGGCAGAAAATTTACAAATAGATATTGAAACAGATTTATCAGAAGCAGAACTTTTGCAAAAAATCGGGCAATATGACGGTTTGCTTGTTAGGAGCCAAACCCAAGTAACGAGGGAATTGATTGAAAAGGCACACCAATTAAAAATTATTGGTCGTGCTGGAGTTGGTATTGATAATATTGATTTAGAAGCAGCAACAGAGCATGGGATTATTGTTGTTAATGCCCCTGATGGCAATACGAACTCAGCAGCTGAACATACGATGGCAATGTTAATGGCAGTTGCAAGAAATATTCCCCAGGCATATTTTTCCATTAAGCAAAAACAATGGGATCGAAAATCATACGTTGGTGTCGAATTGAGAGGGAAAACGTTAGGTATCATCGGGCTTGGACGAATCGGAGTTGAAGTGGCGAGAAGAGCAAAAGGACAACGAATGAATGTCATTGCTTATGATCCATTTTTCTCGGAAGAAAAGGCCAAAAATTTAGGAATAGAATATGGAACAATTGACGATGTATTAAAAGTAGCCGACTTTATCACAGTTCATACACCATTGTTAAAGGATACGTACCATTTAATTAATAAAGATGCCTTTGCCAAAATGAAGGATAATGTTCGGATTATTAATTGTGCTCGTGGTGGAATTATTAATGAGGATGACCTATACGATGCAATCGTGGAAGGAAAGGTTGCCGGTGCTGCCTTAGATGTATTTGAAGAAGAGCCTGCCGTTGATCACAAAGTGTTAAGTCTTAAACAAGTGATTGCAACACCGCATTTAGGGGCAAGTACAGTAGAAGCCCAGGAAAATGTAGCGATTGATGTGAGTCATGACGTTGTCCGAGTGTTATCGGGTGGTTTAGCTAGAAATCCCGTTAACATCCCTTCAGTTCCGCGTGAAGTCATGAAGAAAATTGAACCATATTTTTATTTGTCAGAAAAATTAGGAAGATTTTTAGCCCATTTAGAAGAAGAAGTCGTTGAGGAATTAACAATTAATTATGCGGGAGCATTGACTGCATTTGAAATTGCCCCTCTTACGCAAAATATTTTAAAGGGATTTTTACAACGATACTTAGGTACCCATGTCAATAACGTAAATGCTACGTACTTTGCTGAACGAAAAGGTATTATTGTCCATGAAAACAAGACCTCCGCAACGAGGGGTTTTACAAATTTAATGACGGTGGAAATTCGCACAAAAACGAAAGTAAGAAAAGTGTCTGGAACATTATTGAATGGATTAGGTTCACGAATTGTGCGAATTGATGATTATAGTATGGACGTTATTCCTAAAGGACATTTACTGCTTGTCCATCATAAAGACCAGCCGGGTGCAATTGGCAAAGTCGGTAATTTATTAGCCGAATTAGACGTTAATATTGCGACGATGCAAGTTGGCCGAAAAGATATTGGTGGTAATGCAATCATGTTGTTAACGATTGATCGACCACTTAATAAAGAGGAATTAGGTAAAGTACGAAATTTATCAGGATTTGACCATGTAAAAGAGGTTGATTTATAATTTGGGAAACGTTGGTAAAATACTTTCACGTTTCTTGACATTTAATTTACCACCCTATATATTAGGAATATAATTTCATATGGAAACATTGAGAAGGAATAGTATGACTAATAAATCTTTTACAGAAAAGGATGCACGCTGAAAATTCCTAAAGAAATTAGTTAGAACCAGCCTTTTAGTTCACATTCGGAAAAAGCATTGATTGCTTGAAGAATGTTGCGGTGCAAACCGTTATCAAATAAAGTGTACATTTATCACTCATGAATAATCAGTGTGAAAATGTAAACAAGGGTGGTACCACCATGTCCCCGGTCCCTTATGGATACGGGGATATTTTTGTTTTTAATGAAAGGAAAATCATTGGAGGAGGAAATATAATGGGTAATGAGAAACAATTTGTCGAAAAAATTACGAATATGGAAGACGATTTCGCCCAATGGTATACAGACGTTGTCAAACAAGCAGAATTAGTCGAATATGGCCTAGTACGGGGAACGATGATTATTAAGCCGTATGGTTTCGCTATTTGGGAACATATTCGTGACCAACTAGATAAGAAAATTAAAGAAACAGGCCATTCGAATGTGGCATTTCCGGTATTTATTCCGGAAAGTTTATTGCAAAAAGAAAAGGATCATGTGGAAGGCTTTGCCCCAGAGGTAGCATGGGTGACACATGGTGGAGATGAAGAGTTGGCTGAAAGGCTAGCGTTTCGACCGACTTCTGAAGTATTGTTCTGTGATTATTATTCGAAAAACATTCATTCTTATCGTGATTTGCCAAAGCTTTATAATCAATGGGCAAATGTTGTCCGCTGGGAAAAAACGACACGACCATTTTTACGGTCATCTGAGTTCCATTGGCAAGAAGGCCATACTGCCCATGCGACATACGAAGATGCAGCTGAGGAAACAGCTAAAATGCTTGATCAATATGCTGCTGTTCTTGAGGATTATATGGCAATACCCGTCATTAAAGGTCGTAAAACAGAGATGGAAAAATTCGCTGGTGCTGAATATACGATTACTGTTGAAAGTATGATGCATGACGGACGTGCTCTACAAGCGGGTACTTCACATCATTTTGGTTCAGGTTTTGCAGAAGCCTTTGATATTTCCTATTTGGATAAAGAAGGAAACAGTCAATTTGTACATCAAACATCATGGGGCTTTTCTACACGAGTGATGGGGGCATTGATTATGGTTCATGGGGATAACCGTGGTTTAGTTGTGCCACCACGTATTGCCCCAACACAGGTGATGATTGTCCCAATCGCACAACATAAAGAAGGCGTATTGGACAAAGCATATGATGTCCGTGATCAGTTGCAAAATAAAGTTCGTGTCGGAATAGATGCCAGTGACAATAAACCAGGTTGGAAATTTAATGAAAGTGAAATGAAAGGTTATCCAATTCGACTTGAACTAGGGCCGAAAGATATTGAGAAAAATCAAGTGGTGCTCGTTCGTCGTGATACAGGTAAGAAACAATTTGTTTCCATAGATGAATTAGACGTGAAAATTGTTGAATTATTGGATGAGATTCAGCAAAATTTGTATGATCAAGCATTAGCACACCGGAATGAAAATACTTACGTCGTGAAAAACATGGAAGAATTAGCTGAAATTGCTGAAAAGTCCCCAGGATTTATGAAAGCAATGTGGTGTGGTAAAGATGCCTGTGAGGAAAAAATTAAGGAAGAGACACAAGTAACCTCCCGATGTATTCCATTTGAACAAGAAAAAGTAGCGGATGTTTGTGTTTGTTGTGGTGAAGAAGCCGAGCAGATGGTTTATTGGGCAAAAGCGTATTAATACTCAATGTGTGATTAAATTTAATATAGGTAGTAATTAGTTCAGTTTTGGAGAACAAATGCGAACATTGTCCTCCTAACTGGACTATTTTTTTAACAATTATATTGCAAATTTAAACAAAAACTTATAAGGATAGCACTTTTTTATACCCTGTTGTTTTATAGTTAAAGTGTAGTGTCAAACATTAAACAAAAAAAGGTAGCTATTTAACCTGTAGACATAAGAAAACAAGGAGAAACCTTATAAAACAAATATGATTTTGTACAAATATCAAAATATGTAGATAACTTTTTGAAATGATTGAAACAATTCTAATCCTTTACTCGTGTTAGGGGTAGCAACATGATGATAGGAGGAAAACAGTAAATGTACACAGTAAAAATAGAAAATGTTAGTAAATCATATCGTAAATTTCAAGCATTATATCAAATTGATTTACAAGTTGAAAAGGGATTATATGGTTTACTAGGACCAAATGGTGCAGGGAAATCAACATTAATGAATATTATCAGTACGATTTTAACATGGGATGAAGGACGGATATCTGTGTATGACTATGACTTAAAAAAGGATAGTCATAAGGTGCGTGAGCTATTAGGTTATTTACCGCAGCATTTCCAAGCACCAGGGCAGTTTAGTGGTGAAGAATTTTTGCATTATGTGGCATCAATGAAAGGGATGGATGATCGCCAGAAACGAACAATAGAGGTCCAGCGCTTATTACAACAAGTAAATTTAACAGAACATGCACGTAAAAAAATCAAAGGCTATTCAGGTGGAATGAAACGTCGTTTAGGGATTGCCCAAGCATTAATCGGCAGTCCGAAGCTCATTATTCTGGATGAGCCAACGGCAGGACTTGATCCATCTGAGCGAATTCGTTTCCGTAATGTCATTGAACGATTGGGAAAGGAATATACGATCATCTTATCTACTCATATTTTAAGTGATATTGAAACAAGCTGTGAACAAGTCGGGGTTATTAATGAGGGAAAGCTACTTTATCAAGGAAAGACTGATAAGCTTGCTTCTATAGCTGAAGGGGTAGTTTGGGAAATTACCGTGCCAATTTCCCACTATGACGAAGTGGAGCAATCATCTATCGTACTTTCAAGTAGACGTGAGCAGGAACAAATGGTATTTCATGTTCTGTCGAAGGATGAGCCAGAATATGCAGCTAAAAGTGTGAAACCAACATTAGAAGATGGCTATATGGCATTGATTAATGGGGTGATCACATGAAGCAGCTTAAAAATAATTTTAAATATGAATGGTTGCTGTTAATACGTAACAAATTTTTAGCGATTCCTTTTATTATGAATATTATTGTTTGGGCATATATGTTTCATGAAAAAAATTTGCTTGGAGCTGAGATAACAGTTGAAAATCAATTTTACACATATTTTCTTTGGTTCCTTTTATTGAATCTATTCATTATCGGAAGCATTGCTGTTTATATAGTAAATCGGGATAGAGATTCAAAATTTGAGCAATTAGCGATGACCTATCAGGTGAAAAATTGGCAATGGTTAACAAGTAAATGGTTAATAGCGCAAATATACGGGTTAACCATCACGGTTTTAACAGTAATTACTCAAGCGATTTGGTTTTTTACGACCTCCATGGCTATTGCTGATGTATTGAAACAATCCATGTACATATTTGCGCAAATGGGTGGCGCACTTTTTATTATTGTTTCATTTGGCTTTCTATGTGCAGTGCTTATTCCAAATATATTCAGTTATTTAACCATTCCTGTATTGATTATTGTGTCTGTATTTTTACCATTTGATAACACAGGAATGTCATTTGAATATGATAATCCACGTTTCCATTTGCTGACACCTTTTGATTTTATGTTTGTGGAAACGCCGTATGAAGGGATATGGGGAATTGAACGTGTTTTTCAGGGGACGCTAATCCACCAAATAGCTATATGTGTCATAGCAATTTTAATTTTCGCTTTTATGTTATTGATTTTTAAAAGAAATCGTCGTAGTAAAGGGGAAAAGCAATTAGTGTTTATTTTTCTATCGATAACAACGGTAGTGGCTATTTTTGTTAGTTTTATTCGTTTTACAGATTATAATCAAGCATTTAAACAATATGTCGAAACAGGAAATTATTATATCGAAACATTGCCTGCGAATGATGAAGGAGAAGCGGAAGAGGCCTATTACAATTATATTGACCAGTATTATGATGAAATGCAAGATGATGAGCCATATGATTTTTCCATTGAAACATCCGATTTAGATGTATTGTTAAAAGAGGGTCATCGGTTAGAGGTAACAAATCAATTGACAATAAAAAATAATAGCAAGAAAGAAACTTATGAAGTTTTTCTTACCTTAAATCATTTGTTGGATATAACAGAATGTAGTGGTGAACGTGAATTAAGTTGTTCGATAGATGGGGATTTTATTACACTTAGGTTTGCAGAACCGATTCAGCCGAATGAGGAATTTAAAATGAGGCTTACATATGGTGGAAAGATTTTACAGTACTTTGATGAAGGAAAGGGTGAGTCGGCATTTATTGATCAGCAGCGTGTATTTTTACCTAAATCCGCTGGCTGGTATCCATTAATAGGCAAGCGTGCCTTATTTCAAGTGCTAGAAGATGAACATACCTATGTAAAATTTAGATTACGAAATACAAGGCTATTAGAGGATTTTCCCACACATTTTAATATATCAATTGAAAGTGAAGGTGTGGAAGTACCATTAATGATGTCGATTCCTAAGGCTGAAAATGGCAAATTTATTGGGACAACAAAGCATGGATTAGAATTAATTGGTGGAAATATGGTAGAGCAGGAAGTAGCAGGTATCCGTGTGATTAGTCATCCACAATTGCGGGAAAACATGTCTTTAGTCGTCAATAAATATCATCAAGCTTGGCTAGGACTGAAGGAATGGTTTGATTTAGATTTAATGCCAGAAACGATTTTTGTTTTGCCGAACAATCACTATTATGAACAGATACAAAATATGACAGAGGATTTTTATTTATTGAACGAAGATTCTGTGTATGGAACAGCGTTAGAATGGCATATTGCATACGAAATATACGGACAAGTACTTCAATCTGGTATACCCCATCCCGAAACATTTCGTAATGGAGGTAGTACGGATGAAGTAGATTTCTATGACCGAACTATTTTAAATGAGTTATTTGAATGGAGTATTTATTACCAAATGAAGCAAGAATCCTTCACAAAATATAAAACTAAAGGAAACTGGGAAAAAGAGTATGACCAAAAGATGGAGATAATTAAAGAAATGGAAAGAAAAGGTGATGAATACGTACTTGCGTTTGCCCGTTATTTATATGATGCTAGCAATGAATTAACAAATAGAAGTGAGTTTAATATCGAAAGGCTTGCTGAAGCATTTGAAAAGGAGATGAAAGAATGACGGGATTATTTTTTCGATTTCGGCTCTTTTTCAAAAAATGGTTAGGCTCAATTTATGGGATTGTCTTACTTGTAGCTATTCCAGTAACTGCGATGATTCTATATTATGATTTTTATTATGAAGAGATAGAAAGATTATTAAGTTTAATTTTTGAATTACTAGCACCGGTTTGGCTTCTGCTTATCCTGCAATGGTATTTTTCAATTGAATTTGATTCTGGCTTTTTTACACAGGTAGTAACCTATCCCATTGCTAAATATAAATTTTTACTGGAACGTTTTTTATTTGCATATATGGTGTTTTTCGCTTTGCTAGGTACTATTACGTGGGTGCTTACACCAATGCTAGGTTCTATTGTATGGAAGGCATTACTTTATACGCTGCCACTTTACTTTTTCTATGGGGCAGTGATGCTTATTGGACTTGTGATCAGCAAACGTTCACTCGGTGCTTTGCTTAGTGGTATTTTTCTATATTTGCTGAGCTTAATTGGAGCCCCATTATTAGGGCAGGCTTTTCAAATGATTATGTTAAAGTATGGCAGTGTTATCTATTTCTTAGAGGGAGTGGCAGGCTGTAGCCTTGCGGATAATGCTTTCTATTACTATAATCGACTCATGTATATTGGATTCGGTACCATTCTATTCATTTTAGCGCTTATCAAATTTCAGAGAAAACCGGTATAGGAAGGGGGGAGGAAAATGCTAGATGAACAATATATGTCAGAATTGGCAAGTGGAAATGATTCAGCATTTGATTCCCTTGTTTTCCGTTATCATAAGCCTCTTTTCGGTTATCTCTACCGCTTATTACACGATGAAAAACAAGCGGAGGATCTCGTGCAGGAGACTTTCCTGAAGATTTATCAGGAAGGCAAAAGGGGATTTATACCGGAGCAATTTAAGCCTTGGATGTATAAAATTGCCACGAATTGCTGTAAAGATTATTGGAAAAAAGCATCGACGAAAAGGGAATTTGCAAAAGGGGATCTATATGATAATCCAAGTCAGGTATACCATATTATCGATCATCAGATAGAAAGGAAATGGATGATAGACTCATTAAATCAGCTTTCGCTTGATTATCGAACAGTGCTCTATTTACGTTTTTATCAGGATTTAAAATATAAGGAAATCGCTATGACATTAGAAATTCCTTTAAATACGGTTAAAACGCGTATTTCACGTGGTTTGAATCAACTTGGGGAAATTTTGCAGAAGAGTGAAGGGAAGGAGGAAAGAAAATATGAGTGAGAATAAGGAATTACATGAACTTGAGAAGGAATGGAGGAGACGGATGGAACGTTTTACTACTCCAGAACCTACCCGAGAGCAGACATGTATGTTACTAAACAATATCAGAAATCAAACAGCTGAAAAACAGCCACAAGATATACGAGCGGAACTTGAACAATTACAGCAATCTCGTACACCACTTGGAGAAATGTTTGATTTACTTGCCTCACAATGGACATTTTATGGGATGCGTAGCTGGATTTTAACATCAATAGTGATGCTTGTACTAACTGTTTTTGTATATGGAAATGATCCGGGAGTAGCGGGCTTTTCGATTTGGTTAAAAGGAATGAGCTTGTTAATGATTGTTCTTATCTCTTATGCATTCCGTCCAAAAAATGAAGGAAATGCTATGCTTGAGGAACTTAGCTATTATCCGCTTATTCAACAAATGTTTGCTCGCTTCGTTATTGTAATGGGTGTGCAACTTATTCTTGCTTTGCCATTGATCTATTTCTTATTAGGGTCGGCAAGCACAATGGTGTATATTTTCGGTACGTTTACTCCATTATTTTTCTTTGGAGCGGTTGGCTTTGTTAGCACATTTTGGCTTGGAGGAAGGGCTGGAACAATCATCACTGGCTTTCTTTGGTTCATGCAAATTTTGTTAGATGGTCAAGTTAAGTCATTCTCATTATTTCGCTTGCCGGAAAGTGATTGGTTTATGTTAGCGAATATATTACTTATGTTCATATCTATTGTGCTACTTGGTTCTATAGTTCTTAAACGAGGGAAGGCTACACAATGAGATTAACATTAAACAATGTGACATATGATATAAAAGGAGAACGCGTATTAGATCAGCTATCATGCTCGATCACTACAGGTATCACCTATATTATTGGAAAAAATGGTTCAGGGAAAAGCACATTATTAAAGATATGTGCGACTGCGCTTCAGCCAACAGAAGGAACGATTGGGTATACAGAATTAGTAGAGAACCAACAGACAATTCAAAAACGCAAAAGATTGACGACAGAGCAAATAAGAAGAACGATTGGCTATATGCCCCAGGAATTTACAGGTTACGGAGAGCTATCAATTGAACGGTATTTACGATATATGGCAACACATAAAGGGGTTCCACGATGGCATGTAAAGAAAATAGTACACAAATGGTTAGAAAAAACAAACTTGTATCCGATTCGTAGAAAGGGTTTATTTACCTTGTCAGGTGGACAGTTAAAAAAAGTAGGCTTGATTCAAGCGCTAATTAACCAGCCACGAATTTGTATATTAGACGAACCGTTTGAAGGATTAGATCAGATGGAAAGATATTATTTTGACCGCGTTTTGCGTAGAAATGCCTTCCATAGCATTATCCTTATTAGCACCAATATTGTTGAAGAAATGAAGGAAGGTGATGTGCTCTGTTTAGATCGTGGAAAGATTCAATTATTTACCAACTTAGACGAAGAATCATATCAACAGGTAAGGAAATGGATAAAATGAAATAATCGATTATTGAAAGATAACTGTAAGTCCATATGAAAATCTATCTTTCCATAGTCGTTTATTCCCACGGTTTCCGTTTTCCCTTTTAATGGATTCTCTAGCCGTGGGCGGACTTCTCACGGCCTCCGTTTTCCCTTTTAATGGCTTCTCTAGCCATGGGCGGTCCTCTCACGGTTTCCGTTTTCTTTTTTAATGGATTATCTAGCCGTGGGGTGTCTTCTCACGGCTTTTGTTTTCTCTTTTAATGGATTCTCTAGCCGTGGGGTGTCTTCTCACGGCCTCTGTTTCCCTTTTTATGGATTCTCTAGCCGTGGGGTGTCTTCTCACGGCTTTTGTTTTCTCTTTTAATGGATTCTCTAACCGTGGGCGGACTTCTCACGGCTTCCGTTTTCCCTTTTAATGGCTTCTCTAGCCATGGGCGGACTTCTCACGGCTACCGTTTTCCCTTTTAATGGCTTCTCTAGCCATGAGCAGTCTTCTCACGGCTTCCGTTTTCTTTTTTAATGGATTCTCTAGCCGTGGGCAGTCTTCTCACGGCTTTTGTTTTCTCTTTTCATGGCTTCTCTAGCCGTGGGCAGTCTTCTCACGGCTTCCGTTTTCCCTTTTAATGGATTCCCTAGCCGTGGGGTGTCTTCTCACGTCTTCTGTTTTCTCTTTCCATGGCTTCTCTAGCCATGAGCAGTCTTCTCACGACTTCCGTTTTCTTTTTTAAAGG
>DKGO01000062.1 GCA_002453315.1 Caryophanales bacterium UBA6768
GAAAAAAATGCGTTTCCTGTACCTATTACCTCAAATTACTCATTTAAAAACACTTGGGGTGATCGAAGAGGCTGGGGCGGTCTCCGTATTCATGAAGGGACCGACATTTTTGCAGGTTATGGTGTTCCTGTTCGTGCAACAACGTACGGAGTCATTGAAACGATAGGATGGAATCGTTACGGTGGTTGGAGAGTTGGGATTCGGGATTTAAATAATACGTACCATTATTTCGCTCATTTAAACGGATTTGAAAAAGGAATTGAAAAAGGAACTGTTGTAAAACCTGGCGACACCATCGGATCCGTTGGAAGCTCTGGATACGGACCAAAAGGAATGGCAGGTAAATTTCCTCCCCATTTGCACTACGGAATGTACCGTGATAACGGAAGAAGTGAATGGAGTTTCGATCCTTATCCATTGCTGAAAAAATGGGAACGTGAGGAGCGAAACAAGAAATAACCTTCATCATACGCGAGAAAGGACATTACATACCCGTAGCACAAAGTATGTAATGTCCTTTTTTTATAAGTTTTGCTTTTGTTGTTTAGAATGTTTTACCGCATTCCATATGCTTGCAATTAAACCACCCCAAAGAATAACGATACCGACAACCATCATAAATATTGCACTGCCACTCACGCTTACTCAGCCTCCTTTTCTAATACATCTCGATTCGTCCATTTAAACAAAGAGAATATGATGCCGAGCACGACTGCAGCAATAGCAACTGACCAGCCTGAATATAAAATGAAAGCATCCGTATACCCTTCGTAGTTCCCAGTCTCGGTATCGAACAGTTTCAGTAAATTTGTACGGAGTAGATCATATAACATATACCCGAGAATGAATGGGGTGACTAGCCCTAAACAAAGCTTCCACCATAAGCCAACACGTATATCTGAAATCGCATTCGTATGTTCTTGAAGTTTGGTAAGCTTCCGCAAAAACCATGCGATGACAATAACTTCGACAAGTCCGACGACGGCAATTCCAAATTGATTAATAAAGTAGTCAACCGCATCGAGGAAATTCACCCCGCCCTGAGTCGCAAATACTAATGAAACAATGGCAGCTAACCCACCACCGATGAAGACAGATGTCGTACGTGAAACACCGAATTTATCTTGGATTCCTGCAATATACGTCTCTAATATTGAGATTAACGAGGTGATCCCTGCTAAAACGAGAGATAAGAAAAAGAGTAGCCCAAAAAACTCCTTCCAAATTGGGAATTCGTTAATAATTTGTGGAAACACGACGAAAGCTAAGCCAATTCCACCTGCGACAACATCCTTTACAGCTAATCCACTTACATTTGCCATAAACCCTAAAGCAGCAAATACACCAATGCCTGCTAAAAGCTCGAAGCTAGAGTTTCCTAGCCCTGTAATGAAAGCATTATTAGCAATATCAGATTTCCGTGGTAAATAACTTGCGTACGTAATCATAATCGCAAACGCAATCGACAAGCTAAAAAAGATTTGACCATACGCTGCTACCCAAACTTCACCACTAAAAATTTTATCCCAATTCGGTTCAAAAAAAGCTTGCAAGCCTTGAACTGCTCCGTCAAGAGTAACAGCACGGATAACGATGATTAGAAAGATGACAATTAACGTCGGGATAAAAATTCTGTTTGCAATTTCAATCCCTTTTTTAACCCCCCGTACGAGAAAGAAAAGGGCAACAATCCAGACGATGAGTAGAGGGATGAGTACTGATGGAACGAGACTACCGAATTGACCAGCTGGTGCAGCTTGTAAATAATCTTTAAATAAAAATGATTCTGTATTAGTGCCCCATGATAAATTTATTGAAAAAACAGCGTAAGCCATTGCCCAGCCCACAATGACAGCGTAATACGTTGAAATGACAAAAGAAATAAAAATTTGCCACCATCCGAGCCACTCCATATTTCGATTCATCTTTCGAAACGTTAACGGTGCTGAACCCCGATACTTATGACCAAGCGTAAATTCCATAATCAAAATTGGGATGCCTGCCGTTAAAAGGGCAATCAAATAAGGAATGAAAAACGCACCACCACCATTATCATAAGCTACAGCTGGAAAGCGCCAAATATTACCTAATCCAATCGCAGAACCGACCGCAGCTAAAATAAAACCTGCCCGAGTCCCCCATTGACTCCGAGTCTCCATGCCAATGTACCTCCTTGTTTTTTAGTTACTCTCCTCTACCCTCCTTTCCTTATATCGCTTTCCCTTAATCATAATTGTTAATATTAGTATAGGATAGATGTTTTCAATTTATTATCTTTATTTGGTTATTTTTTACTACTCGAAGTCAGGAACGATAGCAGGTGGGATTCCTTCGTTTGAACGATTATAAAATTGAGGGACTTCACCATTAATTAGCGTGAAAACGAGTGGCACATTTGCCGTAACTTTCTCAGTTTCTGTCGCAAACGGGACAACCACATTTACATCCACTTCAAATCGGATATTAATTTCAATCCAAATGTTATTAATTCCAACGAGCTTCACATTGCTAATTGGCTTTGATTGTACTTCACCTATAATGACAAAACGAATCGGGACTCTTGGCCCAAGGTTTGCTAACAATGAATTTTGTGTCGCTTTTCCTAAAGCAATATAATGGACGACCCCTTGGTCTTTACCTTTAACTGGCTCAATTTCTGAATCTTTAAGGTGCTCAGACCATTGATTAATTTCTCCTCTTTCGATCATATTTAAGTAATCTTGGGCAGTCACAGTTGCTTCGGACAAAATTCGGTTAAAGCCTTGCGAGTTAATCCTCGCAGATGTAATTTTTCCACTCTCATCTTTTTCTGTAATGACAAGCTCTTGTTGTTCTCCTAACTCTTCAACATCACCGACCATTTTTTTTGATACCGCATCATTGATCGCTTGTTGGGCTATCCGTTGGGTTTCAGCTTTCGCTATTTCAATGAGTACGGGCTTGATTCCTCTTTCTACTAGCCATAATCCTTGTAATGTAAATATGATAAATATTACGGTCGAAATAGCAAAAACGGTTCGAAATGGCAGTGGTGCTCGCCGGAGCCGTTTCCTTTTAAACAAGAAAACCCCTCCTCTCATGCTAATGTATATGCATGAAGTAAGGGGTTTTCACACTTAAAGTTAAATTCTATTATATTCATTGGAATGACTCAGTCAAATGCTGCTTTATAGCATTCTCAGCAAGGCATCTTTCCCTGCCATGCCCGTTTTAATCCCTAGCGACTCAGCTTCGTAAGTGACAGACTCAAGCGGAGCTTCTAACAATTGTTCAATCGTACGGACACCGACGGCACGACCTGCAATAATTTTCCGTTCTTGTAATTTGTCATTGAGCAATTGAACATCTAGTGCTCCGCACATGATGTATCCTTTTTCACTGCTCACTGACATGAAATTTGTCTTCGGCAACTTGACGGTTACCGCAGTAAATGGCTTGCCTTCAATTAAGATTGGCTTTACAGAAATCATCAGTTACTTCTACTCCCTTCTGTTCTACAATTCCATTACATCATTCTTCCATTACCAAGGGGATAGCCTATCCTATACGAATATTATATGTTAGTCATGTACCATGTGACTCAGCTTCCATGCGAGTAAGTCACGAAGCATTTCAGGTACAAAGTAACGCTTTTCCTTTGCTTGGGCAACGGCAGGGTACAATCGCCCAAATGTAAACATATCAATTGTAGCAATTTCATATGTTTTTTTTGGTTGGAGCAAACTACCATTCACAAAAATATCACGTGCCCGATTTTCCCCATCCGATAATCGTTCAATCTCAAATTCAATGCCATCATAAATCATTGCGCCCATTAATTTTCCGCGGAAGCCAAGCCCTTGAAACTGAAGGCCGACCATCTCAGACCGTAACGCCTGGGCGACAATTTCTTTTAGTTCGCTACCGTTCAGTAAGACGATACACGGATTAATCGGGTGAGGACAAACACGATGCAAATCACTCTTTGTAACGACGCCAGTCGGCAAACTTTCAAGCAAAATCCCGGCATTTACCATCGATATATCAGTTTCACACCATTCTTTTAAGCTTTCAGCAAGCAACTTTGCGAACGGTGAAGACTTGTACCACGAGATCGGTAACGGTTGTAAGAGCTCTGTTACTTTTTCACTTAACTCATCTCTTCCTTTTGAGCGGAGATGTTCTATTAATTGAACCGTATCGGTATCCTTTTTCATCGCTGTTACATTGACACAGGAAGCTTCCACTGAAACAACCTGTTTGCTATTTAAATCAAAGGAGACAGTCACTTGACCTACGTGGCTTCCGAACTTACCAGCTTGAGAAACAAGCGTTCCTTTCACGAGCTTGCCCTGTTGCAAAAGATGATGGGTATGCGCTCCAAGAATGAGATCAATCCCGTCTAGTTCATTTGCCACCTCAAGATCAAAACCATAGCCCATATGAGATAATAAAATAACAACATCAACTTTTTTTCGCAATTGTTTAATAAGAGGAGGTAGGATTTCCCACGGATCAGTAATGTTCCAGCCGAGCATATCGTAAAACGTGTAGTACGGTACCGTAATACCAATAACACCTACCGTCATTCCATTGTTCAAGCGATGTATATCATATGGAAATGCCCAATGCGGCGATTGACCATTTTTATGAAAAAGATTCGCAACTAACACTTCAAAATTCGCCTCATCGTATAAGGTATCAAGGGCTTGCTTTGAAAAAGTGATCCCTTCATTATTTCCAATCGTTACATTATGATATTGCAAATCATTTAAAAGGGCGACATTGCCTTTTCCCGCCAATCCTTCTGTCAAACTATCTACACGATCGCAATGATCGCCAATATCAAATAAAAGCATTTCCTCATTTTGTAGTTTGTGAAGCTTTCTTTGTTGTTTAATAAAGTGTGCAATGCGAGGCCAATGCTCTAAATGACTATGAATATCGTTCGTATGATAGATGTGAAGCGTCTCTGTTGCCATGTCATTCCCCCTTCTTTAGCTTCAAACTTAAAACAAATCAAGCTGTCTCGGAGCTAATTCATACTGTAATCCTAGCAGTTCAATCATGTCTTTTGCGTTGCCAGCTGCATCTCCACCAGAATTATTATTAAACAAAACATATATTTTTTTCGATTGTTCTTTTAGCATACGAATATGATCAGCCCACTCCAACAATTCTTCTCGGTTATAACGATATAAGTAGCGGACTTCGCGCCAATTTTTATCCTTTGGCTTTTTCCAGCCATACTGATTCCTACCATGGAATCGGACAAGCGTTGCGTCAGCTGTTGGATGCAAGACAGTCGGAATGGAACCAATCCCTGCTTGCGGTTCATCACAAATACTGTGTATCCAGCCTTCCTCCTCAATAAAGGTTAACGTCTTCTCTTTAAATTGAGGATGAAACCAAGATTGGTGACGAAATTCAAGTGCTACTGGGATCGAGCCCATTCGTGCTTTTATCCATCGTAACTTCATCACATTTTCATGATTCACTTCAAACCATGGAGGAAATTGGAAGAGCACCATCGCAAGCTTGTTCGCTTGCGAAATCGGTACTATCGATTGGATGAACGCTTCATACATCTCCTTTTCAGATTGAAAAGGGTTTTTCCCGCGGGCATGTCCTGTCATCCCCTGATATGCTTTAACGACAAATTGAAAAGAGTCCGGTGTATCGGCGATCCATTTTTCAATATTCCGTTGTGGTTGAATCGCATAAAAGCTTGAGTCAAGCTCCACAATTGGAAAATGGCTAGCGTATTGAGTAAGCTTCTCACTCGGCTTAATCCTGTCCGGATAAAGCGAAGCATGATCACCCCAGCCGGTCACTCCAATGTAAATCATTGTCCACGTCTTCCCTTCGATAACCTGCTCTCATTATTTTGACCCTTCGTGAATATAAACGCAAATATTTTTGTTTTAAAAAAACAAAAAAGAAACCCAGTAAAATGCTTTAAAGATGCTTATCCATTTGAAATAGGTTTTGTCTGTTTTAGTTTCCATACCAAAAGCCTACTCAACAAATGTGAAATTTTATCGTCTTTCGGTTCTCTATTGTAACGGACAACAGCCACTCAAAATAAAAATAGACACGAGAATAATCTCTCGTATCATTTGTATCTTCTTTGTTCAACAATCGCACCCGATTATTTAATCTTTATCCTCAAGCACAGGCATATACTTTGTGAAATATGCAGCTAAAATCAATAATATAAAACCAATTGACCAACTGAACAACCCAATAAAGTTAAACCAATATGCCAAAATAATTGTTAAAGCAAGAAGCAATAAACAAATTGAAGATAATACCGATTTAATACCAGTAGCACCTGCCCTTTTCCTTTTTCTAATAACAACAGGTATGAAGAATAAAAAAGCGACCGTTAAAATTATGTATAACCCCGTTAACACTATTCTTTATCCTCCTTGATGCAACAGTATTATTCCGTAATATGGTCCGATTTTTGAATAGACTTACTTTTTCTTTACAGAAATATAAATATCAATATTTCCATCTGGATAATATTTTTCAAAATCATAAGTATATGCCCAATTTAACTGATTTCCATCTTCTTTTTTCCATATTTCATTCCACGTATTAAAAATACTTTGTTCATCATTGGTATTGACTTTGAAAACTTCATATTTCGTATCCTCGGGAATGGATACGGATGATTTATCTATGCCCTCAACGGCAACACATAGCGTATAATCCCCTCTATAATCAGATTCATATTCGTGATATAAACCATATATATTCTCATTCTTATTAGTTAAAACATTTGATGCATTTTTCCACATGTCTGTAATCTTTTGCATAACATGCTCATCATTAAAATTATTTGTCCTAATTTTTTCGATAACTTTTAGCTCCATATTAATCCCACCCTTAAATTATTTATTAGACTATCTAGCCCGGTTGTTGTAATTCAATTACTTCTATTTAAACATATTTTTGCAATAAGTTTCTTTAGTGCTACTTTTCCACAGGAAGTGTTAAAACATCTGAATATAAAACAAGGTGAAGAAGTTAAATTTAATTTGGAAGATAACGGAAATGTTTCAGTTGAAAAATTCACACCAATCGATGAACATTTCTTAGAAGGTTTCAAATATGCCTTTGAGAACTACGACGATGCCTTAAGAAATCTAGCTAACAGGTAATTAAAAAGTACACACCAAAAGAAACAGTTGAAATTAAAGATAGAGGTTTATTACTCAGTGCATTTGGAAGACCAAAGCAACCCATATTTGGCAAAGATGCCTATCCGGATATCTATACAAAGGCGGCGGCTCTTTATGCGAACTTAACACAAAATCATTCATTTCATAATACGAATAAGCGAACGGCGTTATTTTCACTCATCCAATTTCTTTGGATGAATGGGCATCGATTCATAGCATCACAAAAAGTTGCGGAAGATTACACCATTTTTGTAGTCAAAGAAAAACCAGAAATTAAGTATATAACGAAATTTACAGAAGAAAGGACGGAAGCCAGGCGAGCGTATTTTTATATGTTCACCTTTTTATTACTTACTTCGCAAACTGACCCATTGTTGTTAAACGGTTAGTTATATTTAACATGACCTTTAAGTTTACCACTCTAGTATCACAACTCGAAAGTTATGACATCGTTGAAAAAAGCTTATTTTAAAATCAGCTTTTTTCAATGTTCCACAATCGCGCCCGATTGTGGAAGAATCCCTAAAAATATTGTGACTACACATCTATAAATAATAATACCTCTTCGTTAAATCTTTGCGGATTGGTCAAGCATGACGGATCCATTGCTTTGTCTAAAATAACAAACTTGGAGTTTGGCAGATTATCGGCAATTTTTTTATTTATTTCAACAAAGTCTTTTCCAAATTTATTACCCACTAACACCAAGGCAGATACACTTAAAGTATTTAATTTTGCTTTAAAGTCAGCTTTATTAATAGCTTTCCTAGCCAATATTAACTGTTGGTAATTGAGTACTCTGTCACTACTGGTAAAATACTCTTTTGCATGATGGGAAAAATCATCTTTATATGCAGATGCCATACCTTTTGATAGCATTTTGCTCCCCAGTATTTTAAAAATATAAAAGCCAATCACTTGCGAATAACCTAACATTTTTTCTTTCATTGATTTCAGCTCACAAAATGTATCACTTAATATTAATTGATTCACCTTATGTTCGTGGTTTATGGCAAAGTTTTGGGCGATCACGCCGCCCATACTAACACCTATAACAATTACTCTATCGATGGAATAGGTACATAAAATATCTAAAATTTGTTTATTCCAATCTTCTAACGTGATACTGCTGACCTCTTCAGTTTTTCCATGCCCTAACAAGTCCGGTACGATAACAAAGTAACCCTCGTTAGCAAAGACATCCATTTGAAGATGCCACATGAGATGGTCAGCACCTATTCCATGTAATAACAAGATAGCAGGACTGGTTCTGTCGCCTCTGGTTACTACGTTATATTTTTCTTTAATTACAGGCATTCACAATTCACCTCAATTAAAATCTTATTACATTAAAATGGCCCGCTTGTTAAATAACCTCATTTAATTATGTCACTTCTAACATAGCAGCATATCGGGAGACCCATAACAGCAACAGACTTTTTATAATAAATGCTTCCCCGTAGAAAACTTTTTCCCATAATAAATTTGAAAGCCGATTAATACCGGGACTAGGATAATTGTCGGTAAGATCCATAACAACATATTTGTAACCCCAACATTTAATAATCGTGGCGCCCCGAAAACAGTAAAGGCAGTCACAGTTGAAATACAACAAGGGATCATTCCGCCAAAATGTTCAAAGTACCAGTGCATTCTTTTCGTTGGCTTCCGCAACCAATAACTTAATTGCATACTCCCAAGAAAAATACCGAGCAAAGGGAAGTAAGAAATCAGAGGCGAACCGATCGTAAATCCGTAAAGGCTAATTGCTGCACCCGACCCTAACAACAAACCACTAGCAAACAAATCCAAAAACTGGCGATGAGCTTTTGTCCGATTTTTAACCCGTAACACGCGAATACCGTACCATGCAGTTGTTCCGCTTAAAATGGAAATGAAAATTAAAAACCATGAAAATGCCACGACTTCAAGGTCAGCCGTTTTATCAAAAAATACACGATACACTCCCATATAAAGCGCTGAAACTGAGACAATTCCCATCGCCCACACAAAAATCCAACCAACAAATTTATGTGTTTTTCCTCCCTTTTTCGTTACAATCGGAATCCAAAAAATGAGTAAAGCTGCAAATCCTGCAAATATATGCAAAATTCGTAAAACAATAAACGTACTCACTTACATTCCACCCCCCATTATTTTATTCAGATAAATGAATGGTCAAAAAGTACTTATTCATAGACAATCTCTTTACAGCTTTTATAAACAGTTTATCATTAATGTTATGTATGAAGTTCGCTATTTTTCTTAATACAGCATTGTAATGGATGTGATAGAGCATTGAATAAATTGAAAGAAATCAGTGGTCTACTTCTAATGACGTTATTTTTTGGACTTATAACAGGTATTATGATATTTGAGTATTTTGAAGAATATGATCTAACCTCAGCAAAAAAAGATTCTGCAATGATCACGTCTAAAGTTAGCGAAAAAAGCTTGTTTACTCCTCCGTCTTACTTCGTTCGAGTGGAATTGACGGATGGAAATGAATCAAGCCATCTTCACCGAATTTCAAAACGAGAAATCCAAAAATTAGAAGTTGGAGAGACGCTACAAGGGTTTTCAATTTACGGCGATTTTTCCACGATTCGTGATTTCTTATACGATAGCTTATTTTTTGTCGGGTTTATTTTTTTATTTGGTCTCTTTACATTGCTCGGGCTATTTACGTTGGTTATCGAAATTCCTGCAGTTGACCGCTTTGTTTCGAGTACATTTTTAGGTAGACCAGCAAAAGGAAAAGGTATGAAAATCCTTTATTTCGTCATGATTGTGTTCACGTATTTTTCAGGAAGGTTTTTATTAAACATCGTTAGAAAAGTAATGCCCTTTACTAAAACAAACACGCAAGCAATCATTACTGATCAGACTGCCGATGTAAGTTATCGAGTGAATCAAGACTCTAACTATGAACTTACGCTTGCTTTTGAAAACAGCGATGGAAAAGAAATTGAAGTTATAAAAGAAGTAACAAAAAATACATACGATCAGTTTTTCACCGGAAATAAAATTGACATTGCGTATCGAAAGTTAAACAATTATGACGTGTTCATTAAAAATACAACGTCAGAAGATATAGCGCAAGCGTTTATTTACAATGAAATATTCATTTACATTGGTATGATGGCAGTCGTGCTGTTTACAATCTATGTTCTTTTTAAAAAAAGAAAAAATGAAAGATCGAGAGCTCAAAGCCCCCCTTATTCTACATAATAAGGGGGCTTGTACCTATTGAGTCAAACTGCGGACAGTCACTTCAACGCGCCTGTTCTTTTGCCTGCCATCTGGATTAACAGATTCATCACTATTCACGTCCCTTCTCCTTCTACTTGTAATCATTACTTTTTAATATCTGACTCAGTTAACACATGGAGTATTACTTTGGCTCGACGCTTTAACAGCTTGACGTTGTAATCATCTTCTCTACGGCTACCCGAATAGCCAACATTAGTAATCTAGGCAATTCTTTGTTCGTTGTTGCAGCCTACTGTGCATCGAAATTTTTCAATTCAAAAAAATTCATCGTACCATCAATGTTAGTTAAATAAAACCCACTTCCATCGTGATTTAAAACAACGCGTGGCCGTTCGCGATTACTAGTAGCAACCTCTTCTTCAGTAACTAGAGCTAATTCTGGATTTGAATGTGAAAGATTTGTCGAATAAACGGATAGTTGATACGATTCATTAAACTCTTTTTGAAACATTGGAATAATAGCAAACCCAGTCTCATCTGCGACTCGCATATCCTCTTCACGAATTTCAGTCTCACTTTCATCTAATGTAAAGTTCTCCGTTGAAATTTCAATAGGCACATTACTACTATCATGGGCATTAAATCCGTACAGGTTAATTACGTAGCGAATATACTCTTCTTCACTATCTTCTTCAACGTTGTAAAATAACTGATAATAACCTGCTTTTTCATACGTATATCCCCATTTTTTCGAAACAGGTTCCAATATTTGACGAGCTTTCGCTTGATAA
>DKGO01000221.1:0-2562 GCA_002453315.1 Caryophanales bacterium UBA6768
TAACTTTTCCCCTCAATAATTTGTACGATGCCAAGCTGAAGAATTAATAATGCAAATGAAAGAAAAACAATAAAAAATAATATATTTAACCTAAATGGTAATTGACTTTTTATTTGTTTATTTTTATCCATAAAAATCCCCTTATGCTCAATCCAATAAACTAATTATACCATAATATATGTTACTTTTACTTCAAAATTATTTATTTAAATGTATCTTTTTCATGAAATAAAATATAAAAAGATACGACTGGCTTATGATAATGAGTATATATTTTATGGTATCAAAGGATGGCGCAATGATTAAACAAATAATAAAAGCTGAAACTGAAAAAATTCTACCTATATTGACAAATAACTCCAAAGTGACTACATATTCAATTCGCAATTCCTTTGCATATTCACTTTTGCCAATTACGTCGTAACTGATGGAATTAAAAGGGACATTTAAGACGGGATAACTAATTCCAATAACTATTGCATACAAAAGTGCGAAGAGATATGAAAAATTCATATACAAAATAAAAATGGATAATGATATTGCAACACTGCCTATAAACAAAAAAATGTTCCTTTTTGCAGTTTGAACTAATTCGGTAACGATAATATAAAAAATAAAAGAAGTACTAAAAATAACCAAATTAAAAATTCCTACAGCCAATTCATTGTTTGCCATGATAAATACTAAAATGGTAATGACAAACATAAATAAACCTTCCCTAATTCCTTGTGAAACGTTGGCAAGTAATACATATCTCCAATTTTGATTATCTTTCAATGAAATAATGATTTTTTTTAATTGGTATTTACCTGATGCTTTTCTTCTTTTTATAAAAAATGTCATAATGACAGCCATAATAAACAGTGTTAATGAAATTGTGAAAATAACCATATATCCACGGTTTGTCACCATTGCATTTATTATTATACCGGCTAAGATGGGGCCAATCATCCCTCCTAAGGATTCTAATCCCCCCATCATACCATTAAAAAAGTCCCTAGTATCTGGCTCCGTAATTTCGAATGTTAAAACATTAAATGCCAACCAGTAAAATCCATAACCAATACCTAATAGACTTCCCAATAGTAAATGAAATGAAGCCGCATTCTGACCAACCACTAATACAGTTAAAAAAAATATCGCTAAAAATGAAACCCCTAGTCTTAAAATAATGATTCGATCGACTTTTTTTGCTAATTTACCAGCAATTATAAAAGTGATTGACTGTAAAACATAAATAGCCAAATTGTAAGAAGCAATAGTGACAAAATCATTTGCCTGGCGCCATAAATAAACATTGACAAATGTATTTGATAAAAATAGACCTAATGAATATAGACCACCAATTGCGATTAACAATGTTAGATCTTTTTGTTTAAATTGATTCTTTTTAAAAAATGTAAACATATCTCAATTCCTTTTAATATATATTGTTCACATTATTTATTGAGATATGTATACATACAAAAAGAAGAGGCTCTAATGAAAGAACCTCTTCTAAATAATGATGATTAAATCTATTTTGCAGCATTATATAACTTTGTAACCTCATCCCAGTTAACGACATTCCAAAATGCCTTTGCATAGTCTGGACGACGGTTTTGATAATTCAAATAGTAGGCATGCTCCCATACATCTAAACCAAGGATTGGTGCTTTACCTTCCATAATTGGAGAATCTTGATTTGGGGTACTCATAATTTCTAATTCCCCGTTATTGACGATTAACCAAGCCCAACCAGAACCAAATCTTGTAGCTGCTGCCTTTTGGAATTCCTCTTTAAATGCATCGAAACTACCAAATTTTTCATTAATCTTATTTACTAACTCTCCTGATGGTTCTCCGCCACCATTTGGTGACATAATTGTCCAAAATAGACTATGGTTCGCATGGCCACCACCATTATTACGTACGGCTGTACGGATAGTTTCTGGAACACTATCTAAATCACTAATTAAATCTTCAATCGATTTATTTTGTAGGTTGTCGTGACCTTCAATTGCATTATTTAAATTTGTCACATACGTATTATGATGCTTTGTATGATGTATATTCATTGTTTCCTTATCAATAGAAGGCTCTAATGCATCATAAGCATAAGGTAAATTAGGTAATTCAAATTTTCCCATCTTAAATCCTCTCCTTTGAAATATCTATACTTTTACAGTATCAAAGCTTGTCACTACTTGCAACTAATTAGATTTCACAAATTTGCCATAAATGCCATCAACTAAGTAAAAATATCATTTTTACTAATGCCCTATAAAGTCATTTAAAAATAGTACTAGAGAAAAGAATGCAAAAACGATACATTTACAAATACTCATCAAGCAAACCTGATTGATAAAAAAAAGGATAATTTAAATTATCCATAAATGGCTCGAGACGGAATCGAACCGCCGACACAAGGATTTTCAGTCCTTTGCTCTACCGACTGAGCTATCGAGCCTCATTAAAAAATTATTCCTTATTAAAAATGTAGTAATGATTCAGTTTCGCATTTACGGTCCAGTAGGTCCTCGATGCAGTTGGTGAAATTTTTCCTGGGAAATTTCGTTATAA
>DKGO01000221.1:2797-2969 GCA_002453315.1 Caryophanales bacterium UBA6768
GGAAATTTCGTTATAACACATTGCATCTACGGTCCAGTAGGTCCTCGATGCAGATAGTAAAATTTTTTCTTGAAAAATTTTACATTGCTCTACCGACTGAGCTATCGAGCCTCATTAAAAAATTATTCCTTATTAAAAATGTAGTAATGATTCAGTTTCGCATCTACGGTCC
>DKGO01000221.1:3262-13608 GCA_002453315.1 Caryophanales bacterium UBA6768
GCATCTACGGTCCGGTTGGTCCTCGATGCAGATAGTAAAATTTTTCTTGGGAAATTTAGTTATAACACATTGCATCTACGGTCCAGTAGGTCCTCGATGCAGTTGGTGAAATTTTCTAAATGAAAATTTCACCATGCTCTACCGACTGAGCTATCGAGCCTCATTAAAAAATTATTTCTTATTAAAAATGTAGTAATGATTCAGTTTCGCATCTACGGTCCGGTTAGTCCTTGATGCTGGTGTATGTCTCGAATAAACACTTAGCTATCAAATTAATTATGTATGGAGGAGGAAGAGGGATTCGAACCCCCGCGGGCTTTGACACCCCTTTCGGTTTTCAAGACCGACCCCTTCAACCAGACTTGGGTATTCCTCCATTTTGTAAAGTGGACCCTGCAGGATTCGAACCTGCGACCGATCGGTTATGAGCCGATAGCTCTAACCAACTGAGCTAAGGGTCCTAAATAAAAGTAGCGGCGGAGGGGATCGAACCCACGACCTCACGGGTATGAACCGTACGCTCTCGCCAGCTGAGCTACGCCGCTAAATGGCTCCACAGGCAGGATTCGAACCTGCGACCGATCGGTTAACAGCCGATAGCTCTACCACTGAGCTACTGTGGAATTCATGTAATAGATATTAAAAATTGAATCCAAAAAATATTATAAACTATTTCTTATCTGTTTGTCCATTAAGTATGTTATTCAATTTTTAATAAAGGGACAACAAAATATAATTTACCATGATATATGGTGTCTGTCAATTTTTATTATAAATTATTTAATTTATTTAAATTGCAAGTGGATACTTTATGCTAACCCAAATTATTCTACTTGTGGTAAAGTAATTCCTTTTAATATCTGCCCTTTCACACACGAATGTCATTGCGTATAGTTGTTCATTAATGTTTTCCCTACCTATTACCGCCGCAGTATCAGGCTTTATTTAATGTCCTTACATGAATATGTATTTTGGGATAAGCTGCAAATGACTAATGGTAGCCCTATAAGCCTCTTGTTAACAGTACACGGATTACCACTACCATAAGTCGTTCATTTATCCTGATGGCATTTTACCATTTCAATTAACTTTTTTACTATTTCTTAAAGTGTGATTATTTTTCAAGAGTTGTGACTACTTCATCCTGAAAAACTTCTTCCGCTATGTTTACAGCATGATCAGCAATTCTTTCTAAATTACTAACGATATCTACAAATACGATACCAGCATCTGCAGTGCAAAGCCCTTCATTCATTCTTAAAATATGTTTTTTTCTATATTCCCTTTCCATTTTATCAATTTTCTCTTCTTTTTGTATGACTATATTAGCCTGTTTTTGATCCATTTGTTTTAGGGCATTTAAAGAAATTTGGAATGCATCTATCGTCAATTGAAACATATTATTTAAATCAGAATAGGCCTGATCTGTTAAATGAATTTTATTTGATTGTTGAAAATTTATCAATTCTACAATATTTTCAAAATGATCGCCTACACGCTCTATATCCCTTACAGTATCCATTAAAATCGTATGGATAACACTTTCCTCTTCAGTTAACTTAATACTAGCCACTTTAATTAAATAATTCGTAATTTCCTTATCTAAATTATTTAAAGCTCCCTCGATTTGAATACTAATGTCGGCATGCTTTTTTTCACCACTTATTACAAACTGTCTCGTCTCCTCAAGCCCCCTTAGCGCATCCTCACCCATGCGAATTACTTCAGCTTTAGCTTGTCCCAAAGCAACAGGAGTCGACTGTTGTATAAATAATGGATCTATATGTTTCGGTTTATATTCAACAATAACATCTTCACCAGGGATGATTTTCGTGACTATGTATGCAAGTGCGCCAATAAATGGAAATTGAATTGCCGTGTTAAAAATATTAAAGCTCCCATGGGCAAAGGCTAAAGTCATTGCTGGGTTTAATGACAATAAGTCTTGCAAAAATAAAATTAAATGTTGAAATGGTTTTAATAAGATAACAAATATTATCGTTCCAATAATGTTAAATAACACGTGAGTAGCAGCAGCCCTCCTAGCTGCTACTGAGGCTGTTAAAGCAGCCAAAATTGCTGTAATTGTCGTTCCTATATTGTCTCCAAATAATACCGGAATTGCTGCATCTATGGTAATAGCTGCCTCAGAATATAATCCTTGCAATATTCCTATTGTTGCACTTGAACTTTGTACAATGACGGTGAATAACGTACCGATAATCACCCCTAATAATGGGTGCTCACTCATTTTAATCGTTAAGTCAATAAAAAATTCCGATGCCCTTAATGGCGACATGCCAGTACTCATTAATTGTAACCCGAAAAATAAAGCACCAAAACCAAATACTGCCTGCCCTATGTTGTTTGTTTTTTCATTTTTAAAGAAAAATAATAAAAATGCACCTAAAGCAATAAAAGGTAGTGAGTATTCAGTAATATTTATTCCGATAATAAAGGCAGTTACAGTTGTCCCAATGTTCGCACCCATTATAACACCAATCGCTTGTCTTAGTGTCATAAATCCAGCATTTACAAGGGCCACAGTTAATACCGTCGTTCCTGAACTACTTTGGATGAGTATCGTGACAAGCATTCCTGCCAAAACACCCAATAAAGGATTAGTAGTGAATTTATCTAAAATATTTCTTAACCGATCACCAGCCAGCTGCTGGAGTCCATCACCCATAAATTTTATTCCTAATAAAAATAAACCTAGTCCACCAATAAATTGAAAAATCACTAATTGGAAATTTATCGTTTCGTCCACTAATGGCACTCTCCTATGAAGATATTATGAATTAGTTGGTGTGAAAACTACTCATTTACTTTATTTACTAATATTTTGGTTCCATCTACCTCAACGACGATTATTTCCGTTTCTTTTTTAATCCACTGAGCATTAGATACACCACTATATTCCTGATCATCTATTTTAATAGTCCCTACAGGCCTTAAATCAGAAATAGTTATTCCGGTTTTTCCAATTAATTTTTCATATTCCGCATTTAAAGAAGAGTACCCTGCCTCTTTTGTTAGGCGATCTTTCAATGCTATTTTACTCCACATATTCCTTTTTTTAAATACCTTGAGGAATGTAAACGACAATGCTCCCCCGATAAGAACACCCAATACCGCATACATACCTGCAAAAAAGTTTGGTGCCGCAATAATAACAGCTAAAATCATCCCAGCTAAACCTATTGTACCTAAGGTTCCATCATTTAAAAGTTTACCATCAATAATAATTAACAATAATCCAACAAAGTAAATAATTAAAATGATTGCAAATGTTGCGGGGTCATTTAAATAAGAATAGAAATAAACAACTATGAAGCTTATACCTAAGACTGCAAAAATTCCCCTCATATTAACTAAAATTTCACCAATTAGGAACATTGTTCCAAACCCAACAATAAATAAACTAATCCAATCAGATTCAAAAATGATATCCATAGCGATGCTCCTTTAAAAATTAATAAACATCTCTCCTAATTAATACTATTATACGTTTATTTAAATGATTTTTGTATTATTATTACAACACGCCTATTATATCATGATACTTTAATGATATTGCAAACAAAAAGGGGTTGATAAAAATCAACCCCTCCCTTAAACCATATATTTTTACATTTAAAACATGAAAAAAAACAAACGTACTAATAAAGAAATAATACCAATCACAATAGCCGTATATCCCAGTGTTTTTGTATCTTGCATGCGAGCAACGACACCTAAAATAATCCCAGCACCAGCAAATAAAAGTGGGAGCATGAAAAAGGATAAAATACTAAGAGCAATACCAATCCAAGCGACAATATTCCCAGAGGCCATTAAATCATGTTTATCCGCTACTTCGTGATCATTCATTTTATCATCAGTTAATTCCACTGAAGTTTCCTCAACAAATTCGTTCGGATAATCCACTTCAGCCTTTTCCGGGAATTCATCTTCTCTTCGGCCTCGATCAAATTCATTAATATCCATAAACTAATCCTCCTTTTAACTTAAGTAATCTTAGTTTATGGACTTTTTGTCTTTTCATTTATGCTATTTATTGCTTATTCTCGATCATTGCTTTTAAATTGTTATTAAAATCACCTGATTTTATCATGTCAATTTCAAATTTATAAGGTGGCTTTTTATCTTTCTTTTCTTCCCCAACATATGGTGTTTCTAAAATTTTGGGAATATTTTTGAATGTTTCAAGAAATACTATTTCATGCAGACATGAAAACCCGATATGCCCAAATCCAATATTTTCATGGCGGTCCTTTTGTGCACCACGTTCATTTTTACTGTCATTCACATGAACCACCTTTATTCGGTCTAAACCAATAATTTTATCAAATTCTGTTAATACACCGTCAATATCGCTGACAATATCATATCCAGCATCATGTATATGACATGTATCTAAACAAACTGACAAACGTTCATTATGCGTCACACCGTCAATAATTTTTGCAATCTCATCAAAACTTCTGCCTATTTCTGTACCTTTTCCTGCCATTGTTTCAAGCGCAATTTGTACAGGTGATTTATTTGTTAACACTTCATTTAAACCTTCAACAATCCTCTTAATTCCTACTTCGACACCTGCCCCTACATGTGCCCCAGGATGTAAAACAATTTGTTTCGCACCAATTGCCTCTGTTCTTTCAATTTCCTTTTGCAAAAATTCTACACCTAATTCATAGGTTGCCGATTTTATTGTATTGGCAATATTGATAATATATGGTGCATGGACAACAATATCATCAATAGTGTGATCAATCATATGTTGTTGCCCTTTATCAATATTTAATTCCTCAATTGGTTTTCTGCGAGTGTTTTGTGGAGCACCTGTATAAATCATAAATGTATTTGCCCCGTATGATTTAGCTTCTTCACTAGACCCTAATAACATTTTCTTGCCACTCATTGAAACGTGTGATCCTAATTTAACCATCTGTACACCCCTATGTTTATTTTCTTTTTTCATTTAATAATTTTCTTTTGATTTTTTCTTGTTCTTTTTTCATTTTCTTTTTGTAACCGGGTTTAACTTTTTTCACTTTTTTCACTCGTTTCCATGCCTCTTTATCCACCTTTGTAACAAAATCTTTTCGCTCCTCCCGATATGCAAATTTCTTCGTTTCTACCCACTCTGAGTTCTTAACATCACCATAAGAAAATTCTATTCCTTGCTTTTCTAATTGTTTAAGTAAAGGCATGTCTTCTTCTGTAAAAATACTAATAGCCATTCCTTGGGCACCAGCCCTGGCTGTTCGACCAACACGGTGAACATAAAAGTTTACTTCTTTTGGTAATTCTGCATTAATAATATGGCTTGCGCCTTTTATATCAATACCCCTAGAGGCTAAATCAGTTGCAACTATATATTGGTAAGTTAAATGTGTTATTTCCTTTACCATCCTTACTCTTTCACGATTTGTTAAATCACCATGAAGAATACCAACATTTAATCCCTTTTGTTTCAATGATTTTACCATTTCATTCGCTGATTCTTTACTATTTACAAAAATAATGGCAACATACGGTTGAATTATTTCGGTTAAATCAAACAATAATTCCCGAGTATCCCGATGTTTTTGATCAATTAAACGATGCTCAAGTTGTTCAGGTAATAATCCTGCTTCTACCTTGACAACAATTGGATTACTTAAATATTTCTTAATAAAATGTTCTAAAGGGGTTGGTATAGTCGCAGAGAATATTAAAATTTGTACTTGTTCATTACTTTTTACTAATAATTGGTCAATCTCCTCAATAAAACGCATATCTAACATTAATTCCGCTTCGTCAATGACAAAGGCATCTGCTGAATAAATGGAAAGTGCGCCTTCATTTACCATATCCAAAATTCTCCCTGGCGTTCCAACAATGATATGGGCTTTATACTTAAGTTGTTTGATCATTTTTGGACGATCCATTCCACCAGTAATTAATCTAGCTACAATGCTTTTTTCTTCCCCCAATAAAGTTAATATTTCATTAATTTCAGTAAAGAGCTGAATGGATAATTCTCTCGTTGGGGCAGTAATAACTATTTGAGTATCGTCCTTTTTTCTATCAAAATTTTGTAACAAAGGAAGCAAGAATGCATGTGTTTTACCTGAACCAGTTTGTGATTGTCCCACAATACTTTTGCCATTTAAAATTAGTGGAATTACTTTAGATTGAATTTCAGTTGGATGGTTGAAGTGTAATTTATCAACCACCTGCAACATTCTTTTATTTAATTCAAGTTGATTAAATGGTATAGGTTTCATCATTATTTACTCCCAACTAAAATTTTTAAATGGATCTGTATTTACTTTGGATGAATAAACGATTAACTTTGGAAAATAATTATGTAAATAATTTTTCATTGACTCTTTCATGATTTCTTCAATATAATGGCCAGGATCGATTAGTAATAAACCTTTTTCGGCTGCTTCCTGGGCATGGTGGTATGTCACATCTCCTGTGATAAAGACATCAGCCCCTTTTAAGATTGCTTGATCTATATATTTCTCTCCACTTCCCGCTAAAACTGCTATTTTGTTGACAATTTGATCTAAATCACCTACAAATCGCAATTGATTTAAAGGGAATGTTGCATTAATTTTGTCTAATAAAGCACGAAAAGTCATTTTGTCATGTAAATAACCGATCCTCCCTAAGCCATATCGTTGTCCATCATTTGCTAATTTAATTAAATCATATGCTACCTCTTCATATGGATGGGCATCTTTTAACACTGAAATAATCGAAGAAATATTTATTTCATTAACTATCATTTCTAACTTCATTTCATCGACAAAAGTTTGTTTAAATGTCTCACCAATGTGAGGATTTGTCCCTTCTAATGGTCTGAAGGTACCAGTACCAGCCGATTGGAATGAACAATGACTATATTGACCAATATGGCCCGCTCCCGCATCTCCTAGGGCTTTGCGAACTTCGTCAACATTAGTAACAGGTACATAGACGATTAATTTAAAAAGATTTTCTTTAAAAGTTTCCACCAATAATTTTGGAGATTGGATTGATAATTTCTGACAAAGAATATCATTCATCCCACCATTAGCAATATCAAAATTTGTATGACTGACATAGACAGTAATGTTATTGGCTAACAGCTTTTGAATGATTTTTCCTTTCCATGTCTCGAGATTAATGTGTGTTAACGATTTAAATATAAGGGGGTGATGGGCAATAATTAAATTAACATTTTTCTCTATTGCTTCATTAACAACTTTTTCAGTCACATCTAACGTTGTCATAATGTTTTTCGTCTGTTGGTTCCTTGATCCTATTTGTAAACCGACATTATCCCATTGGTATGCCAAGGATTTTGGAGCCCAATTTTCGATGGCATTAAAAATTTCTCCATGATTGACAATACTCATTCTGTTAATACCTCCTCAATCAAAGACAATTTATTTTCAAAATAATTTAAATTAGCTTGTTGATTCGATTTAGATTGTTGAATATTGTGTATAATATTTGTGATATTCCTTTGTTCTTCTGTCCAGAACTTCTTGAATGTTAATGATTTATTCTGTAATAAAAACGGTCCAAAAAGGAGTTGTTTTTCAAATTGATGTGAATTTTCATCATAAGGATTTAAATGGGTTTTATCTGCAATTAGAATTTGATAAATATGGTTATTCTCTTCCATTATTATTTCTTCATATAAATGAAAGTTTAATTCAATAAGTTTTTCTCTAACAATTTCTGCATGATTATTTGGTTGTAAAATTAACTGTTTAACAGTAATAAGTTTTTCCTTATCTTGCTCTAAAATTTTAGCAATTAATTTTCCACCCATACCAGCAATGATAGTAACCTGTACTTGTTCATCAATGACTTGTAAACCATTCCCTAATTTGACTTCTATTTGATGATTCATATTAAAATGTGTCACATTTTCAATTGCCCGTAAGAACGGGCCCTCTTGGACCTCACCAGCAATTGCTCTAGCTGTTGAATCATTTAAACAAACGTAACAAGGTAATAGGGCATGATCAGAACCAATATCAGCAAAAAAACTTCCTTCAGATATATGTTTGGCAATTTCTTTTAACCTGTTTGAAATATCCAATGTTATAATTCACCTTATAATCGAGAAAAGCTTTCTGTTGGTACAGAAAGCTTTACTGTTTTATTAATTCTATATTTGTTAATATTTTTCCAGCTAACATAGTTATTAGAAAAAAATTTCATTTTAAATGTTTATTTCTTTTCGCTTAACCATTTTGCTAATGCTTCAGCTTCCTCACCAACCGCAATTCCCGGTGGCATTGATCCTTGTCCATTTATAATAACATCAAGAATTTCATCTTCAGATAAGGTTCCACCAACAGCAGTTAAATCTGGCCCCATACCTCCAGATAAATCATCCCCATGACAACTAGAACATTTGTTAGCAAAAATTTCATCTGGTTCAGCTAATTCAACCTCTTCATTATTAGCATCCCCATTTTGCTCAGCTAGAATATCAGCCTTTTGTTCAACACCCATATAAAACACGATAATAGCCGCGAATATTCCAACAATAGCAATTATTCCAAATGGAAGAACATTTCTTTTCATATCTCTTTTTTCCTCCTAAGATTTTGTAAATATTAATTACTCTTATTCTACTCGATTTTTTATTATTTTAAAAGTAATTTACTGTTCAACTAACTGACAGCAGGAAATTGTACCATCAACAAATTTTACTCCAAAAAGTCTTTTAAACGTTTACTACGACTTGGGTGTCGTAATTTCCGTAACGCTTTTGCCTCAATTTGACGGATTCTTTCTCTCGTTACACCAAATACTTTACCTACTTCTTCTAACGTTCTAGTCCTTCCATCATCTAATCCGAATCTTAATCGTAATACATTTTCTTCCCGATCAGTTAAAGTATCCAACACATCTTCAAGTTGTTCTTTTAACAATTCATAAGAGGCATGATCGGAAGGTGATATAGCCTCTTGATCTTCAATGAAATCACCTAAATGAGAGTCATCTTCCTCTCCGATGGGTGTTTCTAATGACACTGGTTCTTGAGCTATTTTTTGAATATCACGAACTTTGGCTGGACTTAATTCCATCTCTTCTCCAATTTCTTCGGGTGTTGGCTCTCTGCCCAAATCTTGTAACAATTGTCGTTGTACTCTAATTAATTTATTAATTGTTTCTACCATATGAACAGGGATTCGTATTGTTCTAGCCTGGTCAGCAATGGCACGGGTGATAGCTTGACGTATCCACCATGTGGCATAAGTACTGAATTTAAATCCTTTTTCATGATCAAACTTTTCGACTGCTTTAATTAATCCCATATTACCTTCTTGAATTAAGTCAAGAAATAACATCCCTCTGCCAACATACCTTTTGGCAATACTTACAACTAATCGTAAGTTAGCCTCAGCAAGTGCTCTACTTGCTTCTATATCACCATCAACGATACGTTTTGCCAATTCAACTTCCTCATCGGCTGTTAATAAATCGACACGTCCTATTTCTTTTAAATACATTCTAACAGGATCATTTATTTTAATACCTAAAGGTACACTTAGGTCTCTTAGATTGTCTGGGTCTGTTAGATCATCTTTTAATGCTTCTTCATCTTCTTCATCACCGACTACTTCAATGCCTTGTTCTTCTAAATGTTCATAAAATTCATCAATTTGTTCTGGTTCTATTTCAAATACAGATAAACGATCAGCCACTTCTTCATAAATTAAAACGCCGCTTTTTTTTCCTGCCTCTACGAGTTCTTCTTTTACTTGTTCTAAAGTTTGATCATTTTCCATTGTTTGAGATGATTTATTCTCTGACATATGGTGATACCCTCCTAAATACATTCATTAAATCTCATATATAACTATTCATTCAACTATTTTTTAATTGATTCTCCAATTTTATAATTTCCAATCCAATTTTTATTGCTTCTTGTAGATTGTTTTGTTGTTCTAACAGTTGTTGTTGTTTTTTTAGGTCTTTCAGTTGTGTTACTTCATTCATTTCAGATCGAATAACATTAATATAATCGTTAATTTCTTCCTCACCAATGTTTTCATTTACTTCAACCATCGATAATTCGCCAATTAATTGGCGAATATTTTTTTCCTCAAATTGATCAATGAGCTCACTAATATCAATTTTATGATTGAGTTCATAAAGTGCATATAATTGTATTAAAATTAACTTATGTTCTTCAATATTAAAATGAATACCTAGCTTATCTTGAACAATTGTAATTAAATTAGCATTATTCAACATGTGGGCAATAAGTAATTTTTCAGCATTATGAAATGCAGGTAGCATATTCTCATTTTTATTATATAAATAACTACTATTAG
>DKGO01000183.1 GCA_002453315.1 Caryophanales bacterium UBA6768
TGAAAATAGAAATAATCATGGCATCATACTTTTAGGTAGGTTACCTATCGTAAAGTTCTTGGATGCTAAGTAAACTACCGTTTAGAATAATGGTCATGGGAAGTATGACTCCAGTCTTTTTGGATAGTATTCTCTAACTATCATTATACAAGATTTGGTGGGGTACTTCTTTTTTGAACTTTTTAAACCTTTGCCTCATACGGGCTTGAAATTATCAAATTTATCCTAGTATAGATAAATTAAAGTCAATTGTAAAAAAATATGTTAAACTAGATAGGACATAAAAAATAAAAGGAGAGTTGAAGTAATGAAAGTCCAAGAACTTAGAGAAATCATTCGTTTAATTGATCAATCATCTATTAGTGAATTAACGTATGAAAATAATGGCTCATCAATCACATTAAAAAAGCAAGTTGACTCCGGAAAACAGCCTCTTAAAGCAGAACAAAATGTAACAACAAATGAGGTTATGCAGGAAACTAAAGTGCCACAAACAGAAATACCGACTGTAAGAGTCGAAAAAAATGAGACGATACCATCGGAAGTGAGTGAAGAAGGTATAACAAATATTATTTCTCCAATGGTGGGTACTTTTTATCGAAAACCATCTCCTGAAAGTGATAATTATGTAGAAGTTGGCGATAGTATTACAGAAAATTCAATTGTTTGTATTGTCGAAGCGATGAAATTATTTAATGAAATCGAAGCAGAAACTACTGGTGAAATTGTTGACATCTTAGTTGGTGATGGTGAACTAGTAGAATACGGGCAGCCACTTTTTAAAGTGAAGCAAAACTAAGGGGCGATAACATTGATTAAAAAACTTTTAATCGCTAACAGAGGAGAAATTGCTGTTAGAATTATACGTGCCTGTAAGGAAATGGACATCCAAACAGTTGCTGTTTATTCACAAGCAGATACCGATGCATTACATGTCCAACTAGCTGACGAAGCTTACTGTATTGGACCAGCTCCGAGCACCGAGAGCTATTTAAACATTACAAATATAATGACAGTTGCTACCTCTACAGGTGCCGACGCTATTCATCCAGGCTATGGTTTTTTAGCAGAGAATGTGGATTTTGCGGAAATTTGCCAAGAATGTAATATTACCTTTGTTGGACCTAGTCCTGAAGCTATCCAAAAAATGGGTATCAAAGATGTTGCTAGACGTACAATGCAAGAAGCTGGCGTTCCAATTGTTCCAGGATCAGAAGGTGTCTTAGATAGCGAGGAAGAAGCGATAGAAATAGCGAAGAAAATAGGTTATCCCGTCATTATTAAAGCGACGGCTGGCGGTGGCGGTAAAGGTATCCGAGTCGCTAATGATGAAGAAGAACTAATTAACGGTTTTCGAGTTACTCAAAATGAGGCAGCAACGGCTTTTGGGAATCCAGGTGTCTATTTAGAAAAAAATATTGAAGATTTCCGCCATGTGGAAATACAAATTATTGCTGATGAGCACGGCAATGTCGTTCATTTAGGGGAAAGGGACTGTACAGTTCAACGGAGGTTACAAAAGCTGATTGAAGAGACCCCTTCACCTGCGATTACCCCTGAATTACGAAAGCAGATGGGAGATGCGTCCGTCAAAGCAGCTAAGGCTGTCGATTATGTCGGGGCTGGAACAATTGAATATATTTTTAATCGAGAAAATAATGAATTTTATTTTATGGAAATGAATACACGAATTCAGGTTGAACACCCAGTAACAGAAATGGTCACAGGCGTAGATTTAATTAAAGAACAAATAAAAGTAGCTAATAATGAAAAATTATCATTTAAACAATCTGATATCAAAATAAATGGCTGGGCGATTGAATGCCGAATAAATGCTGAAAACCCATTCAAAAATTTCTTACCATCTCCGGGTAAAATAGAAATGTATTTGGCGCCAGGTGGCTTAGGCGTTCGTGTCGATTCTGCCGCTTATCAAGAATATGTCATTCCCCCTTTTTATGATTCGATGATTGCCAAATTAATTACCTATGGTCCTAGTCGTGAGGAAGCAATTAATCGAATGAAACGTGCCTTGGATGAATTTATTATTGATGGGGTTGATACGACTATCCCATTTCATGAGGCAATGATGAACCATGACGTATTTATAAAAGGTGATTTTAATACGAACTTTTTAACATTATATGATGTATTAAACAATGAGAAGCCTAAATAAATCTAATTATATTGGGTCAAAAGGAAAGGGGATTTCCTTTTGGCTTTTATTCATTATAAAGTAAATAAATTTCTTCAAGCGTCATTTAAAGTTATAATGCAGTTAAGCGTAAATTATCCTTTGATATTTTGTAAAATTATTTTAAAATATTGACGATAATAATAATATACGAGGAGTAACAGTATGGGTCGACAATCATCAAGAGAAGAAGCCTTTAAAATACTATTTCAACTGGATTTTCATGAACAATTTTCATTTAATCAACCTAATAACAATTTCACAAGTAGGCTAGTTACAGGGATTAGTGAACATAAAATTGAGATCGATAAACTAATTAGTAACCATTTAGAAAATTGGACGATTGATCGAATAGCAATAGTGGAAAAAACAATATTAAGAATTGCTACATATGAAATATTCTATTTAGATGATATACCTTTTGCTGTCTCAATCAATGAGGCTGTGGAATTATGTCATAAATATGGTGACGAAAAATCCGGAAAATTTGTTAATGGTGTTTTATCTAAAATGGTTTAAAAGGAGAAGAAATATGGGTGCAAACATTATTGATGGTAAACTTATCGCACAACAACTCAGAAGTGAAATGAAGCAAGAGGTAATTAAATTAAAAAAACGAAATATACATCCACATTTGACTGTCATTTTAATAGGAAATGATCCTGCTTCCCATTCATATGTAAATGGGAAAGAAAAAGCATCAAAAGAAATTGGGATATCCTCCGACATTATTAAATTGCCCCAAATTACATCCGAAGAACAGCTTTTGAAAGAAATAACCAGATTAAATCTGGATTACAATGTTCATGGAATTTTAGTTCAACTACCACTTCCACAACATATTGATGATCAAAAGATAATTGAGGCAATCCTCCCTAGTAAAGATGTCGATGGATTCCATCCTACAAATATAGGCAGGATGATTGTCGGAAAAAAATCCTTTCTACCATGTACACCATATGGAATTATAAAAATGTTACAGCTTGAAAAAATCCAAATAGAAGGAAAGCACGTTGTTGTCATTGGTAGAAGTAATATTGTGGGAAAACCAATGGGGCAGTTATTATTAAATGAACATGCCACAGTTACATATTGTCATTCCAGAACAAGGGATCTCAAAAAGTATACAACTAATGCTGATATAATCATTGTAGCAGTGGGAAAACCAATGGTAATAGATGGTAGTTACATTAAGGATGGTGCTGTCGTAATAGACGTAGGCGTGAATCGAACTAATGATGGCTCTTTAGTAGGGGATGTGGAGTTTAAAAGCGTTAAAGAAAAAGCATCATACATTACTCCAGTGCCTGGTGGTGTTGGGCCTATGACGATTACGATGTTATTGAAAAATACGATTAAGGCTGCCAAAGGATTGAATAAAGATTGAATCATAAATATTTAACAGTGACAGCATTAACACGATACATTAAAAGCAAAATCGAGGCTGACCACCATTTACAGTTAGTCTTACTTAAAGGTGAGATATCTAACTTTTATCTTCACCAACGTGGTCATATGTATTTTACGATTAAGGATGATCAAACGAGAATATCAGCCGTTATGTTTAAGGGAAATAATCAGCATTTAAAATTTAAACCAGAAAATGGGATGCAGGTTTTAATTGAGGGAGAAGTGAATGTGTATGAACCTTATGGTCAATACCAACTATACGTTAAAAAAATGCAACCTGATGGAATAGGCTCTCTCTATTTTGCCTTTGAACAAATGAAAGAAAAACTTAGACAGAAGGGATATTTCGAGAGCAAATATAAACGGGAAATTCCTCAATATCCCAAAAAAATTGGGATTATCACATCTCCGTTTGGGGCTGCGGTTAAAGATATTTTAACGACAATTAAAAGGAGAAATCCATATGTTAATTTAACAGTTATTCCAACAATTGTCCAAGGAACAAATGCAAAATATTCTATTGTTAAGGCAATAGAAACTGCCAATTTACAACATAAATTTGATGTTTTAATTGTTGGTCGAGGTGGGGGATCTATTGAGGATTTATGGGCCTTTAATGAAGAAAGTGTTGCAGATGCTATCTTTCATTCTAAGATCCCGATTATCAGTGCTGTTGGACATGAAACCGATATCACCATTAGTGATTATGTGGCCGATCTACGTGCCATTACACCAACAGCGGCTGGGGAACTAGTAGTAAAAAAATGGGAAGACATGAAAGAGAGTCATCAGCAATTACAACAACAATTAACAAATTCTTTTAAATATATCGTCACTAAAAAGACTGAAAGGCTAAATCAATTTAAAAAAGCATATGCTTTTCATTTACCACAACAATTAATTTATAAAAATGAACAACGAATTGATCAGAATCAAGTGCTATTAAATAAAAACATTCTCGCAATACTTCGTCAACAAAAGCAGAAATTTTCATTTTTAGAAAGGCAACTTCATGCAAATCGACCTGAACGACAACTAATCCTCATGCAACATCAGTTACAACAATCTAAACAATCGTTGAATAAATTAATCAAACAGAAAGTTGATATAAAACAACAACGTATTAATAATTATATTGATAAATTATTACTTTTGAATCCATTAGAAATTATGAAAAGGGGTTATGCAATCCCTTATAAAAATAATGTTATTATTAAATCCGTCGAACATGTTACTACCAATGATAAAATCAGTATAAAATTAATTAATGGAAAATTAACCTGTCTAATAAATGAAATTGAGAGGAATGATGAAAATGAGTGATAATCAACAAATATCATTTGAAACCGCTATTGAAAAATTAGAGACAATTGTCAATCAATTAGAACAAGAAGAGGTTCCATTAGAAAAATCCATTAAACTTTATGAAGAAGGGATGAAATTAACAAAGATTTGTGATGACATTTTACATCATGCCCAAGAAAAAATTACATATATTTTAAATGAAAGTGGTGAGCCTACACCATTTGAGGTAGAAGGGGAGTAAATGCGTGACGCAATTATTAAATCAATTTATTAAATTACGTAAAGAGAAAGTCAATGTAATTTTACAAGATTCCGTAAAACAACTTAACATTCCTTATCAATTAAAAGAATCCATGGAATATTCCTTACTTGCAAACGGGAAAAGACTAAGACCAATATTAGTATATGCTAGTTATGAATCATTTAAAGATGATTCTAATAAAGTTGATAAAACAGCAGCAGCATTGGAAATGATTCATACTTATTCATTAATTCATGATGATTTACCAGCGATGGATAATGATGATTACCGTCGGGGTATACTTACTAATCATAAAAAATTTGACGAGGCTACAGCAATACTTGCTGGGGATGCATTATTAACGTATAGCTTTTCACTAATTGCCAATGATGAAGGTTTGTCTCCGAAGGAAAAAGCTGTCGTTATCCAATGGTTATCATTTTGTAGTGGGCCTGAAGGAATGATCGGGGGACAAATTTTAGATATTGAGGGTGAATCCTCACAATTAACGCTACAACAAATGGAAAAAATACATGAGTTAAAAACTGGTAAGCTAATTGAATTCGCAATTTACATTGGTGCATATTTGGCCCAAGTTGATAAGGATTCATTAAAACAACTACAACGATTCGCTTATTATTTAGGTTTAATTTTTCAAGTCCAAGATGATATTTTAGATATTGAAGGTGACCCTACAAAACTTGGTAAACCCGTCGGAAGTGATGAGGGTAATGAAAAAAGTACGTATCCTAAATTGTTGGGATTGGAAGGCGCTAAAAAGCAAAAACAATTATATGTAAAAAAAGCAATGGATTCCTTACATAATATCAATAGTTCTAATTCTTACTTATTAGATTTATTGCATTTTTTTAGCAACAGAGATAGATAAAATTGTCAAATGATACAATAGTTATTAAGTATGATTTGTGGTATAATGTAAATACAATGGAATGGTGCAGTATCCTAGTCAATCCTCCTATTCTGAAGGCGGGGCTAAAAATCTGCCAAAGGGCATATCGATGAAGTTCCTTGTGTAAGCTTGAGGCGCCCAGCCTTGGGTTTATGCTGGGAGTTAAGATTTTTGGGCGATCTGCAAAGGCATGTAGGCGTTGACCCAATAATCGTGGAGGCCTATCTTTGTAATTCAATTTTAATCAAAATGATTATGAAATAGGGTATGAACCTGTTAGTAGTTAACAGCGTAGCCTGCTTTGAGTGGTTGAAGAGGGGATTAGAGGTTTCATTAAGAATAGTTAGGTGGCCACTAATATTTTTAATTTCTCTATGAAATCTTCACTGCAAAAGAAGCTAGGGATAGGTCAAAGATTGTTGAGGAAATCTCCTAGGCTGTTCATTGTACATTTAAAAGGGATTATAGTGCGGACTAAGTGGTAATCCAGTCTAATTGATGGTGACGTCATTAAAATAAATTTAAAAGGAAACTGCCGATATGGTGACATACGGTATTTATTTGGGAAAACCTACTGGACCTAAGCCGCAGTTTTAACTTTTTAAATGGCCATTCCAATTTCAATTAAATTAAGGTATGATTTTTAATATGAACGATAGATGGAAGAGATCTTTAAAATTTAGTATAACTATAGCCGTTATCACTTTTGTGTTAGCGGCTATTTTTTCAAGTATGTCTTCAACCATATTAAGTAAAGTAAGCTGGATTTCGGGGTTAATCATTGTATTTATCATCGTCATTATTGGTATCATATTTGATATGTTAGGTATTGCTTCAACCGCTGTCAAAGAATCTCCCTTAAATGCAATGGCTTCTGAAAAAGTAACCGGTGCTAAAGAGGCTGTTATCATTCACAAAAATGCGGATAAATTTGCTAGCTTTTGTAACGACGTTATCGGGGATATTTCCGGTATTATTAGTGGAAGCGCTTTAACTATTGTCATTATTCAAATCACTCAATTAATAAGTGGATCAAATGGTGCCTCTTGGCAAATTATTTTATCAATTATATTTACAAGCATCGTTGCAGCAGTTACGGTAGGTGGAAAGGCAGTAGGAAAATATTTTGCTATAAATTCTGCTGTTAATATATTGCTAATTGCTGGTAAAGTGACATACGTTATTCAATCAAAGTTAAAAATAAGAATTTTTCCAAATAAATAAAAGGGAACGTTTAGTATGACTAAAGAGAGGTTAGACAGTTTATTAGTACAACGTCAATTAGTTGAATCTAGGGAAAGGGCAAAAAGGCTTATTATGGCTGGGCTCGTTTATTCAGGTGTTGAACGATTAGACAAGCCGGGTATGAAAGTATCGACGGAGATTACTTTAAGTGTAAAGGAAACATTAAAATATGTAAGCCGGGGTGGTTATAAATTAGAAAAGGCACTTGAAATATTTGATACAACCATTAAACAAAAAATTGTTGTTGACATCGGATCATCAACAGGAGGATTTACAGATTGTGCATTACAACACGGTGCTGCTTTTATTTATGCCATCGATGTTGGAACGAATCAACTAGCATGGAAATTACGAAATGACAATCGGGTAAGTGTTCACGAAAAAACTAATTTCCGTTACATTAGCGATAGTTTATTTGTTAAAGGATTACCAAATTTTGCAGTGATTGACGTTTCATTTATTTCACTAAGACATATTTTGCCGACTTTAAAAAATGTTTTGCAACATGATAGTCATATTATTGTATTAATAAAGCCTCAGTTTGAAGCAAGAAAAGAACAAGTAGGTAAAAAGGGAATTATTAAGGATAAACAGGTCCATTGTGATGTCCTTGATAATTTTATGCATTTTGTAAAAGACTTAGGATTTACACTTAAAAATATTACCCATTCACCAATTACAGGGGCAACAGGTAATATTGAATTTTTAGGACATTTTACTTATCATAAAGTAAATGGGCCTGAGAGTATAACATCTTCCATAACAATTAAAGAGATTGTAGACATAGCCCATAAAGAACTAGCGTCTAAAGGAGGATTGAAATGAGCAAATCCAAACGTCACTTAATGATAAAGGAAGTAATAAAAAACAACGACATTGAGACCCAAGATGGGCTTGTTGTCCATTTAAAAAACTTAGGTTTTCAAGTAACCCAAGCAACTGTATCTAGGGATATTAAAGAATTACATTTAGTAAAAATACCTACAAATGATGGTCGTTACAAATATAGTCTACCAACAAAGCAAAGATTTAACCCAATAGATAAGTTAAAAAGACAGATGATTGATGTTTTTGTAAGCATTGATCATACAAGTCATTTTATTGTTCTAAAAACGTTACCAGGAAATGCCCATTCTATAGGTGTTGTAATAGATGAGTTGCAATGGAGTGAAATCCTTGGCACCATTTGTGGTGATGATACATGTCTAATAATTTGCCGTACTGAGGAAAATGCACTAGAAATTGAACAACGCATGTTAGATTTATTGTAACAAAGGGGGAATAGCAGAAATGTTATCAGAATTATCGATAAAAAACTTTGCTATCATCGATGATATATCTGTTAATTTCAATGATGGTTTAACTGTTCTTACTGGTGAAACTGGTGCGGGTAAATCTATTATTATTGATGCCGTACAATTGTTAACGGGAGCAAGGGCATCAACAGATTTTATTAGACATGGTGAAAATAAGGCTGAAATAATTGGATTATTTTCACTTAAGCAAAATAAGGAATTAATTAATAAAAAGGCTAAAGTATACGACATTGATGTATCTGACGGTAGCATCATTTTAGAACGAACAATTATGAACAATAGCAATAGTGTTTGTCGAATTAATCACAAAATAGTGACCCTTGCTGTTTTACGGGAATTTGGACAACTTTTACTACATATCCATAGTCAGTTCGATCATATACAAATAATGGATTCAAACACACATATTTCACTTTTAGATTTATATGGCAAAAACAACATTTCGCTAATCAAACAACAATATGATGAATGTTATTATCAATTTATGGAGGTATCTAAGAAATATAAGGCTTTAAATGAAAATGAACAAATGTTAGCCCAACGACTTGATATGCTTGAATATCAATTTAAAGAAATACAACAAGCTAACTTACAACAAAATGAAGATAAACAACTCGAGGAAGAACGAGAAAAATTACAAAATTTTGAACAGCTTTTCACTGCTTCACATTCTGCCTATAATGCCTTATATGGTGAACAAAAGGCATTGGAATGGATTGATACTGCAAGAAAAGCCTTACAAAATATTAAAACAGATGACCCTTTTGTTGAAAAAAAATCGGAGGAATTAAATAATATTTATTATACTATAGAGGAAATTAGCTTTGATCTATCTAACTTTAATAACTCATTATTTTATGATGGTGGTCGATTAAACGAAATTGAATCTAGATTAAATGAAATAAATCATTTACAAAGAAAATACGGGAAAACTGTCAATGACATTCTCAACTATAAAGATAAAATCGAATTAGAAATAAATGAAATTAAACATAAAGAGGACCATAATGAAAAACTGATACTCCAAATGGAAAAAATAAAAAATGAGGCAAAAATTTATGCTAAAAAGTTAACAAAAACAAGAAAAAATGCAGCTGAAAAGTTAAATACAGAAATTAAACAAGAATTAACAGCCCTTTATTTGGAAAACACTTCCTTTGATGTACATTTTCTAGAAACTGAACAATTACAAGAAAATGGTATGGACCAAATAACATTTATGATGTCAACTAATAAAGGTGAACCTTTAAAACCATTAAATAAAGTCGCTTCTGGCGGTGAAATATCTAGGATCATGCTGGCGATCAGAAAAATATTTGCAAAACATGAGCAAACTCCAACCGTCATTTTTGATGAGATTGATACGGGTGTCAGTGGTCGGGTTGCTCAGGCGATAGCAGAAAAAATGTATCAAATTTCCATGACTACCCAAGTTTTATGTATCACTCATTTACCACAAGTAGCAGCAATGTCTGATCATCATTTTCTAATAAGTAAATCTGAAAACAACAATAGAACAACAACCCAAATTAACACTTTACGACATCATGATAAAATTGAAGAACTAGCAAAAATGATTACAGGTTCTACTTTAACAAAAACAGCCCTCGAACATTCAGAACAACTGTTACAATTAACAGAAGAATTTAAAAATAAATAATAACCATAAAAATGTTATTTATATGATATGTGACAGCAGAATATTCTGCTGTTTTTATTATCAGTTGACATAATTCAACTTTATTTGATCATTTATTTTATTCAAGGAAATGTTACACAACTTTTCTTATGTTTCTCTCGTTTAAAAACCTCCTATTTAGGTCACATTAAATATACAGAAGAACGGAAACACATAGGAGAGTGGTCAATGGTGACATTTAAAAAAATAAAAATTTTTCTTGGTGTTTTATGCCTCATTTCATTGTTATTATTTCCTTTTTTATTAAATATATCTGAATATTTGTCAATTCCATCACATATGCTTGCTTTCGATAATGGTAAAGCTCTGCCGATTAGCCAGATAGATCAATATTCAATCCTTTCTGATGATGATTATATTGTGGAACAAAACAATCTCTTTTATCCTCAATCATCTGGTCAAACAGAACTTGTATTTAAAAAGGGAAATATCCCCATTAAAAAAACTAATGTAGAGCTTATAAAAAACAAGAAATTAATCCCTGGAGGACATTCCATCGGTGTTCAATTGCACACTTTAGGAGTCATTGTTGTTGGTCATCATTTAGTATCCCATTCCTCATCTACCACATCGCCTGGAGAAGAAGCAGATATATTGGTTGGTGACATTATATTGGAAATGAATAATAAAAAGATTAAAAAAATGGAGGATGTTAAACCAATTGTTCATGATGCTGGCAAGGATAACAAACCGATAGATATCGTCATTAAAAGAGGAGATAAACGAATCAATAAAGAAATATTACCCTCATTTAATGAAAAAAAGGAGCAATTCCAAATTGGCCTTTATATTAGAGATTCAGCAACCGGAATCGGAACTATTTCTTTTTATGATGAAGAAACATCTAAATATGGTGCACTCGGCCACATCATTTCAGATAAAATTACGAAAAAACCAATAGAAATATTTGATGGGAAAATTGTACGTTCAACAGTTACATCGATTGAAAAAGGAGACCAAGGTAATCCGGGTGAAAAACAAGCAACATTTTCATTAAGTGATCATCAATTAGGAACCATTACAAAAAATAGTCCGTTTGGCATTTTTGGTAAACTAGATACTTCAAGTTATGAAAAAATGGAAAATATACAACCATTGCCAATTGGACTTGCACATGAAATAAAAAAAGGTCCTGCACAAATATTAACAGTAGTTGAAGGGGAAAAAGTAGAAAAATTTGATATTGAAATCGTAAATTCAACTGTTCAAAAGCATCCATCAACAAAAGGAATCATCATAAAAGTTGTAGATAAAAAATTATTAAATAAAACTGGTGGAATTGTACAAGGAATGAGTGGAAGCCCAATTATTCAAAATAACAAAATCGTAGGAGCAGTAACACATGTCTTTGTCAATGATCCTACATCTGGCTATGGAGTTCATATTGAATGGATGTTAGAGGAGGCTGGAATTAATCTATATAAAGAAGATACATTAGCGAGCTAATTTCCGAAAGGAAATTTTTTTTTGGAATTAAAAGGATAAAGACTATTAATGTCGAATATGTTAATGATGAAGAAAATAATGTCAATAGGACGGTGGAATGAATGTGAGTAAATTGTCAGTATGTATTGTCGATGATAACCAGGAACTTGTCCACATCATGAAGGAATTTATAAATAACCAGTCAGACATGGAAGTAATTGCTACTGCCCACAACGGGCAAGAATGTTTAAAATTATTAGAAAAATTAGAACCTGATATTTTATTACTCGATATTATTATGCCTCACATTGATGGCATTAGTGTTTTACAAACAATCCAAGAAAACGGAAGACAACATAAGATGAAAATAATTATGTTAACTGCATTTGGACAAGAAGACGTTATGAGAAAGGCGGTTAACTATGGTGTTTCATATTATATGCTTAAACCATTTGACTTAGACAGACTAACATCAAAAATCCGAGAATTACACAATTTAAATAATGGAAATGTGCCATTATATGAAGTTAAAAATTATTACACTAATTCAAATAATATCGAAACAACCATTACAAGTACGATGCATGATATTGGCGTACCGGCACATATTAAAGGGTATTTATATTTACGAGAGGCAATAACCATGGTGTATGAAGATATCGAATTATTGGGGTCCATCACTAAAATATTATATCCCGATATTGCCAAAAAATATAATACAACACCATCACGTGTCGAAAGGGCCATAAGACATGCCATAGAAGTGGCTTGGAATAGAGGAAATATTGATTCTATAACGGAGTTATTTGGTTATACAGTAAATGTATCTAAATCAAAGCCTACAAATTCAGAATTTATTGCAATGGTAGCTGATAAATTAAGGCTTCAAAATAAAATGAAAAAAAAGATATATACTTAATTTTTAACCTGAGATAATGTTCACCTTTTCTTTAAATGAAAAGGTGATTTTTTCATACACATTTTCCCTTTATATTTCATTGGCATCATAAGTGACCATATAAAGTTTCACTTCGGATACTGTTTAAATGTGAGTTTGAACATTTTAATCATGTTACCAATAAAAAAATGGGATACATATTTGTTGTCTAAAAAATTTAAAATTAAAACCATCAGATAAATCTGATGGTTAAATTATATTGAAAATAACAATGACTATTTAAGAAAATATTCTTCATACAATGCTTTAATGGCACGATGTAATCCATTAGCTTTAATTCCGAACATCATCGAAACCTCGGATGAACCTTGATTAATCATCTCAATATTTACTTTTGCTTTACTTAAAGCAATTGTTGCTTTTTCTGCCATTCCAATTGTTTCTTTCATCCTTTCACCAACAATCATAATTAGTGCAAGGTTACGAATGATTGAAACCGTATCCGCTTTTAATTCAGTTTTAATTCGATTCATGACATTTTCTTCAACACCATTTTTTAATTGATGATCCCTTATAATGATTGAAATATCATCAATACCGGAAGGAGCATGTTCAAATGATACATTTTCTTCTTCTAAAATTTGAAATAGTTTTCTTCCAAAACCAACTTCACGATTCATCAAATATTTACTCACATAAATGCTACTAAATCCTGTATCACTTGCAATTCCAACAACGGTATAATCATTCGGTTCCTTTTTTGCAACAATCATCGTGCCTTTTGCATCGGGATTGTTCGTATTTTTTATACAAACAGGAATATTTGCTTCAAATGCTGGAATTAATGCCTCATCATGGAATACTGAAAATCCTGCGTAAGACAATTCACGCATTTCCCGATAAGTCAACGAGGAAATTTGCTTTGGATTTTCCACAATATTAGGGTTAACCGCATATACTGAGTCAACGTCAGTAAAATTTTCATATAATGATGCTTTAACTCCGGCAGCCACAATTGCGCCGGTTATATCCGAGCCACCACGGGGAAAGGTTGCTAAATGTCCCGATTTTGTGTATCCAAAAAAACCGGGGATGATTGAGATAGAATTTGATTGATTTAATTTATATATCTTTTCATAACTTTGCTTTAATATTTGTGTCCCCATCGGTGTTTGCTCAACTATGATACCCGCATCCATAGGGTTAACATAATTCGCATTGACACCAAGTGTTTGCAAATACGCACTTAATATTTTAGCAGAACTATCTTCTCCGATGGCTTTAAAACAGTCTAATTTTTCTTTTTCATTTTGTTCGTTTTCCATGACATGCTGAATTTTTTCTTCAATTTCATCTAATAATTTTGTTGATAAATTTAATTTCTCAATTATTCTAGAGAAACGATGAACGATTGTAATATAATATGATTTAAACTTTTCATTATTAAAAAATGCTTCCCCAAGGTGAATTAGTAAATCAGTCATTTTATAATCATGATCATGACGTTTTCCTGGAGCAGATACAATGATTATTTTTCTTTCCTTATCCGACATAATAATATTGGCCACTTTTTTAAATTGATCTGCATTAGCCAAAGATGTACCACCAAATTTAACAACTTTCATGTTTATTTCTCGTCTCCTTTAATCATTTTGTTTGTTTTTATATTGATTTATTAATTGTCTCTTTTTGTCACGATGGAATAGAAATCCTCCGATAAATGATAATCCAGCAATAAATAATATAAGACCAATAATAAATTGTATCATAGAGTTAAAAATAACAATTTCAGCAAATAAAGCATCTCGCATTAGTTTAATCCCATAGGCACCAATAATACCCGGAATTATTAACAATAGAACTGCTATAAACCTAGCCATGTAACTCTCCTTCAATTAATCTAATGAAATTAGTATAGCAAACGTATTATGAAATGAAAATAAATTTATACTATTTTACAATAGGGGTAGGTAAAGCCTTTTGTTAAAAGTAGGATATAATTGGTAAAAGGATCAACACTTCCGTGGATTGAAAAAGGACAGTCACGTTCCGTAATCAATAATGTACGCAAGGTTCTGCATGTAGGTCACTTTTTATCAAATTCAATCATGATTTGTAAAATTCGTCTCGCATCGTGAGAATGTCTGCCAAATTCAATCATGAATTGTAAAATTCGTCTCGCATCATGGGAATGCTTGCCAAATTCAATCACATTTAGCAAAATTCGTCTCGCATCATGGGAATAGTTGCCAAGAAGGTTTAATAGTGGTAAAAATAAAATATTGCTTGCAAACATTTGCAAATTAATTTATGATAAAAAGTGATTAATACGAAATTTATTTCACGGTGGTGTAAAAAAATGATAAACATTGCTATTGTTGGAAGTAATGATGTAACATATCGATACATTAAGTTACTACATGACATCTCCGAAATTAACATTCAATCTGTATATAACTATAAAGAGAACCCCAAAATATCCTCTTTAACGACCTCTTTACTTATTCCTTCGATAGTCGATTTCCAACATTTAAAGAAAAATGAAAGCGATTATATTTTAATAATTGATTGTCCCCCAGATACAAAAAAGAAAATTGAAGAATTATGTCAACATGCTCAAATAATTGATGGCGATATTTTGCAAATAGGTTTTCAATATTTTGTAAAGTCGATCGACAGTTCTAAAAATATGTTAAATAATTTCAAATTATTACTAAACAATATACATGATGGAATTATTGTCATCGATATAAATGAAAATATTCAGTACATCAACGGGGCGGCTAAAAAAATAATTGGAATAACGGAAAGCCCTTTAAATTTGCCTATTAATCACTATATAGAACATTCACGATTACCAAATGTGCTAAAGACACAACAAAAAGAAGTGAATCAACCATATGAACTTGACAATGGAAAAAAAATTATAACCACCCGTGTTCCATTAATCAATGAACATCAAAAACTAATTGGTGCCTTTGCAATATTTAAAGATAATGATGAAGTATTGAAATTGGCCGAAGAAAATACGGACTTAAAAGAAGTAAAATCTATGTTAGAGGCCATTATATATTCATCAGACGAGGCGATAACAGTTGTCGATGAAAACGGATTGGGACTTATGATTAATCCCGCTTATACAAGAATTACCGGATTACCTGAATCAGAAGTGATTGGGCAACCAGCAACAGTCGACATATCTGAAGGTGAAAGCATTCACATGAAAGTATTAAAAACCCGTCGTCCTATTCGAGGGGCAAAAATGAAAGTCGGGCCAAACAAAAGGGAAGTAATTGTAAATGTAGCCCCAATCATAGTGAATGGTATATTAAAAGGGAGTATAGGAATAATCCATGATATTTCTGAAATTAAACAGTTAACCGCCGAGCTTGAAAAAGCAAAACAGATTATTCGAAATTTGGAAGCAAATTATACTTTTGATGATATTGTAGGCACCTCTTCCGAAATGTTAATCGCAGTTGAACAAGCAAAAATAGGTGCTAAAACGCCGGCAACAGTATTATTAAAAGGAGCCTCGGGTACTGGTAAAGAATTATTCGCACATGCAATTCATAATGCAAGTGATCGCAAATATCATGCCTTTATTAGGGTTAACTGTGCGACGATTTCAGAGTCAATCATTGAAAGTGAATTATTTGGTTACGAAGAGGGAGCATTTACAGGGGCTAAAACGGGTGGTAAAATTGGTTTATTTGAAAAAGCAAATAATGGTAGTATTTTTTTAGATGAAATCAGTGAACTTACATTAGCAATGCAAGCAAAGCTTTTACGTGTTTTACAGGAAAAAGAAATCATCCGTGTTGGTGGCACGACACCAATACCACTTAATATAAGGATCATTGTTGCCACAAATGAAAGTTTAGAAAAAGCGATTATAAATAAACAGTTTCGGGAAGATTTATATTATCGATTAAATCGTTTGCCAATTTATATCCCCTCATTAAAAGAAAGAAAATCAGATATTCCTGAGCTTGTAAATCATATGATAGCTAAAATAAATCAATTGTATGGAAGGAGTGTTACAACAGTATCGAATCTTGCCTTAGATGAATTAAAGGCATATCATTGGCCGGGAAACGTCAGGGAAATGGAAAACGTTATTGGCAGAGCGATTATTTTTATGGATGTGACAGAAACAACGATTGAAACTAAACATTTACCACGTTTAAATTCAAATAAAAATAAAATGGTGGAATTATCGAATGAAAATGTGAAGCAAGTAAAGCTCCAAGATGCAATAGCAAGTTATGAAAAGAAATTTATTGCCCAAGCTTATAAACAAAACAATTTTAATAAAACAAAAACGGCTAAGAGTTTAGGTATTTCGGTAAGAAATTTATATTATAAACTTGAAAAATATGAATTAGATAAATATTTCACGCAAAGATTTGCAAAAGATGAATGATTTTGCATGGCTATGAGAAGAAAGGGCTTACATCATCAAGGGGAATTTTTGGCACGTTTATTGCAATAGCATATAGTAAATGAGTATAATCTAGTTGTAACTTTTTAATTTAGGTAAGGTATACACATAGAAAAAATAGGAGGAATTTTTGAAATGAATATTTTTAAAAATATGGAAATACACGATTATGAACAAGTAGTTTTTTGTCAGGATAAAAGTTCGGGTCTAAAAGCGATTATAGCTATCCATGATACGACATTAGGCCCTGCGTTAGGTGGAACAAGAATGTGGAATTATGATAATGACCAGGAGGCTTTGGAGGATGTCTTACGTTTGGCTAGAGGAATGACATATAAAAATGCTGCTGCAGGTCTTAATCTTGGTGGTGGTAAAGCTGTCATTATTGGTGACCCGAGAAAAGATAAAAGTGAAGCCCTTTTTCGTGCATTTGGTAGATATGTTAACAGTTTAAATGGTCGTTATATCACCGCGGAGGATGTTGGAACTACTGAAGAAGATATGGATTATATAAATATGGAAACAAATTTTGTTACAGGGACTTCAAGTGGTGGAGTCGGTGATCCATCTCCCGTTACCGCTCTAGGCATCTATAAAGGGATGAAAGCAGCAGCAAAAGCAGCTTATGGCACTGATAATTTAGAAAACAAAACTATCGCTGTTCAAGGAGTAGGACATGTGGCTTACAGTCTTTGTGAACATTTACATAAAGAAGGAGCAAAATTAATTGTTACTGATATTAATGAAGAAGCAGTCAATCGGGCAGTGAAAGATTTTGATGCAACGGCTGTAGCACCTGATGAAATTTATAGTGTACAATGTGACATTTATTCCCCTTGTGCATTAGGTGGAACAATAAATGATGACACTTTACAATTACTAAAAGCGAAAGTGATTGCTGGAAGTGCAAATAACCAACTGCTGGAAGACCGTCATGGAGATATTTTACATGAAAAAGGCATCATATATGCACCAGACTATGTCATTAATTCAGGTGGTGTGATTAATGTTGCGGATGAATTAGTGGAATATAATCGCGATCGAGTTATGAAAAAAGTGGCTAATATTTATGATATTTTAACCTCTGTTTTCAATATTTCTAAATCAGATAATGTACCAACATCCGTAGCTGCCGATCGTATGGCTGAGCGACGAATCGCCCAGTTAAAACAGTCTAGAAGACACTTTTCCCAACATGAAAAACACATTTTAAATTCAAACTGATCATGTTTAAGAACTGCATTTAACCCATTATTAACGTCAAGTCATGGAGGAAATAACACAATGAAAGATATATTCAGAACATTAATTATTCATATCAAAACTGATTCTTTGACGATATGTTTATTTCACCATGATGTTTGTATTTTTAAAGAGATTATCTATGTTAATACAACACTAGAACAATTAAATCATGTTGATCGAATAGTAAATACTCATACAAAATTAATTTTGCAAAAGTTAGAAAGAGCAGGAATTAATATGTCACGGATTAATGCCGTAGGGGCAAATGGTGGATTAATACGGCCAGTAGATGGTGGCACATATATAGTGAATAAGCCAATACTTGAAGACTTATCAAACCATTTTAATGGAATGCATGTATCTAACATTGCCCCAATTATCGCACATAAAATTGCTGAAGGATTAAATATAGCTGCTTATATAGTGGACCCACCCGTAGTAAATGAAATGACATTAACCGCAACCTATACAGGGCTACCGGACATTGAACGAAAAAGTATATTTCATGCGTTAAATCAAAAATATGTCGCAAGAAAATTAGCAAAAAAATTAAACCAAACATATGATGAATCAAAATTTATTATTGCGCATATTAGTTCTGGTATTTCAATTGGCGCCCATGAATTGGGTGATGTAACAGATGTAAATAATGGCTTTCATGGGGAAGGTCCATTCTCATTAGAACGAACAGGAACAATACCGTCTGAAGGATTAGTTCAGCTATGTTATTCCAACTTATTTAAAAAGGAAGAATTATTAATGAAGATAACTCATGACGGTGGTATTAAAGCATATATGCAAACGAATAATATTGATCAAATTTTTGATAAATTAAAAATGAATGATCAAAAAGCAAAAGCTATATTTAAAGCGATGGGCTATCAGATATCTAAGGAAATAGGCAGTATGGCTTCTGTCTTAAAAGGAGATGTAGATGCCGTTATATTAACTGGTGAACTATCAAATCTTCCTTTTTTGACAAATTATATTATAAATCATGTTGACTGGATAGCTGATGTTTTTATTTATGAAGGAGAATATGAAATTCAGGCATTGAATGATGGTGTTTTACGAGTGTTAAATCAGGAAGAACAACCAAAAATATATCATTTTAATATAAAGGAGGATAATGTTATATGACGAAGGAATATGATCTAGTTGTGCTAGGGGGAGGTACTGGCGGTTATGTTGGTGCCATAAGGGCTTCACAACTTGGGATGAAAGTTGCAATTGTCGAAAAGGAACATCTAGGTGGCACTTGTTTACATAAGGGATGTATTCCTTCAAAAGCACTTTTACGCTCAGCACAAATATATCGAGAAATGAAAGATAGTGATGAATTTGGCATTGAAATAAATGAAATAACTATTAATTTTAGAAAAGTACAAGATCGTAAAAATAAAATCGTCAATCAATTACATCATGGTGTAAAATCACTTATTAAAAAAGGAAAAATAGATGTTTATGAAGGTTTTGGTAGAATATTAGGTTCCAGCATTTTCTCACCCATCCCGGGAACCATTTCCGTTGACCATGGTAATGGTTTAGAGAATACAATGTTAATTCCTAAGAATGTGCTCATAGCTACAGGTTCAACACCAGGTTCATTACCCAATTTGGAAATGGATGGTATCAATATTTTAAATTCTGATCATGCACTTCAATTAGAACAATTGCCCGAATCGATTATTATCATAGGAGCTGGGGTAATCGGAATCGAATGGGCATCCTTACTAATAGATCTGGGTGTTAAAGTAACAGTCATTGAAAATCAAGAAGATATTTTAATGACAGAAGATAAGGACATTAGGAAAGAGGTAGAACGTTCACTTAATAAACGTGGCGTTGTATTTATCAAAAAAGCTACTATTGACATACAATCCATTAAGCATGAACAGGAAAATATGACGGTAACGTATAATTTAAATGAGGATAAAGAAACAGTTACAGCTGAAAAAATTCTTGTTTCCGTTGGAAGGAAACCCAATATTGATGAAATTGGGCTAACAAATACAAATATTCAAGTTGAACAAAATGCGATTGTAACAAATGACATGTATCAAACAGCGGAATCTCATATTTATGCGATTGGAGATTGTATTGGTGGTATGCAATTAGCCCATGTTGCCTCATCAGAAGCAATCATTGCGGTGGAACATATGGCAGAACAACAGCCTATTGCCTTGAATGATAACGATGTACCAACTTGTATTTATAGTTATCCCGAGGTTGCAAGGGTTGGGTTAAGCGAAAATGAAGCAATTAACCGAGGATATTCAGTAAAAATTGGAAGGTTTCCATTCCAGGCAATTGGCAAGGCCCAAATACAAGGAGAAACAGGAGGCTTCTGTAAAATCATAATAGATGATAATTCAAAAGATATTTTAGGTGTTCATTTAATTGGTCCCCATGCGACAGATATGATTTCTGAAGCTAGTCTCGCTAAATTTCTAAATGCAACAGCTTGGGAAATTTCAAAGACAATTCATCCACACCCATCACTTTCGGAAATTTTTGTAGAAAGTGCCCTTTCTGTCGATCAATTGCAAATACATGGATAAGGAGAAGATGACAATGGAAAAAGAGAAACGCCATATCCAACTAGGTTTAACAGACGACGATGTTATAAAGATGTATAAAACAATGTTATTAGCAAGGAAATTAGATGAACGAATGTGGTTACTAAATAGGTCAGGGAAAATACCATTCGTTATTTCATGTCAGGGTCAGGAGGCTTCCCAAGTTGGGTCAGCTTTTGCACTTGATAGAAAGATAGATTATGTGGCACCTTATTACCGTGATTTAGGTGTTGTATTAGCATTTGGTATGACCGCAAAAGATATTATGTTATCTGGTTTTGCTAAGGAAGAGGATCCAAATTCAGGTGGAAGGCAAATGCCGGGGCATTTCGGACAAAAGAAAAACCGCATCATTACAGGCTCTTCACCAGTGACAACACAAGTTCCACATGCTGTTGGGTTTGCACTAGCTTCAAGGATTAAACAAAAGGAATTTGTTACCTTTACATCTTTAGGAGATGGTTCTACAAATCAAGGTGACTTTCATGAAGCATTAAATTTTGCTGGGGTTCATCAATTACCTATTATTACAGTCGTTCAAAATAATCGACTCGCCATTTCCGTTCCTTACGAAAAGCAGGTAGCTAGTAAAACGATTGCGATGAGAGCACAATCATACGGAATGCCCGGTTTTATCGTTGATGGAAATGACCCATTGGCTGTTTATGATGTGGTTAAATTGGCAAGAAAGCGTGCAATTAATGGTGAAGGACCAACTTTAATCGAGGCCGTAACTGTAAGGTTAACAGCACATTCCAGTGATGATAATGATCGCACGTATCGAACTGAAGAAGAATTAAAAGAAGCAAGAGAAAAGGATTGTATTATCAATTTTGAAAAATACTTGTTCGATAATGATGTCTTGACTGAAGAGTTGAAATCCACAATTCACGATGAATTAAATAGGGAAGTAAATGATGCAACAGAGTATGCTGAAAATGCCCCATTTGCTGAAGTTAATACTTTACATGATTTTGTGTATGAAAATAAGGAGTGAAAAAAATGGCTCAATTATCGTATATACAAGCAATAACAGAAGCAATGAAAGATGAAATGTCAAAGGATGACAACGTTTTTATCGTTGGGGAAGATGTAGGTGCTAAAGGCGGTGTATTTAGAGCAACTGATGGCTTATACGATTCATTCGGTGAAAATCGGGTCATCGACGCTCCATTGGCTGAATCTGCCATTGTTGGAGTTAGTATTGGTGCTGCTATGTATGGATTGCGTCCAATTGCTGAAATTCAATTTGCTGATTTTATTTTACCAGCAGTTAATCAAATAATTTCTGAAGCATCTAAAATTCGTTATCGTTCAAATAACGATTGGAATTGTCCAATTACGATTCGTGCACCATATGGTGGGGGAATTAGTGGAGCCTTATATCACTCACAATCAGTTGAGGCAATATTTAATAGTCATCCCGGTTTAAAAATTGTCATGCCTTCTACACCTTATGATTCAAAAGGACTATTAAAGGCTGCGATTAGAGATAATGACCCTGTTTTATTTTTTGAACATAAACGGGCATATCGTTTACTAAAAGAAGAAGTACCTGAAGACGATTATATTGTTCCAATTGGAAAAGCAGACATTAAAAGGGTAGGTGAGGATGTAACAGTCATCACTTATGGTTTATGTACACATTTAACGAAACTTGCAGCAGAAAAACTTTCTAAGGAAGGTATTGATGTTCATCTATTAGACTTAAGGACCATTTATCCCCTTGATCAAGAGTCAATTATTGAGGCTGCGAGTAAGACAGGGAAAGTACTATTAGTTACAGAAGATAATAAAGAAGGTAGTATCATTGGAGAAGTAGCAGCGATTATAGCAGAAAATTGCCTATTTGAATTAGATGCACCGATTAAACGGCTTGCCGGACCCGACGTTCCTGCAATGCCATATGCCCATCCATTAGAGAAGGTCTTTATTATTGATGAAAATAAAATCGCTGATGCAATCAAAGAATTAGCCTTATTTTAATCGCTTTTTGAAGGAGTGTGATAAAAATGACTAAAAAAGAAGTGTTAATGCCTAAACTGGGGGAGAGTGTCACTGAAGGCACTATCAATAGCTGGCTTGTTAATGTTGGTGATTATGTTAATAAATATGACCCTATTGCAGATGTAATGACAGATAAAGTGAATGCTGAGGTTCCTTCTTCATACTCTGGAACAATTGCTGAATTAGTAGCGCAAGAGGGAGAAACAATTGAAGTAGGCAAATTGATTTGTTACATCGACACTGACGAGGCCGAAATAAAAAATGAAAAGGTAGAAAAAGATACAACAACTGCCCCTGAAGATACATCGGATACTCATTCTGAACAAAAAGATATCTCTATGAGAACCCGTTATTCGCCTGCTGTTTTAAAATTAGCATCAGAACATAACATTGATTTACAGTTAGTAAACGGTACCGGTATGGGAGGCAGAATAACAAGAAAAGATATACACAACTATATTGAACAGCAATCTACGTCAGAAATAGAATCAGCTGAACCACAACAACCATCGTCAGTATCATATGACATGAGCAAAAACCAAGTAAAAGTAGTAGAACAAGAATCCACTACCCCTAATTCAATAGAAACTGAATATTCAAATGTAACTGAAATACCTGTGACGGGTGTTAGAAAAGTAATTGCAGCAAATATGGTAAGGGCAAAGACAGAAATTCCTCACGCATGGATGACGGTTGAAGTTGATGTTACTAATTTAGTTCAGTATAGAAATAAGGTAAAAAATCAATTCAAAGAAAAGAACGGTTATAACATCACTTATTTTGCATTTTTTGCTAGTATTGTTGCAAAGGCTTTAAAAGAATTTCCACAATTAAATAGTTCATGGGTAAATGATAAAATAATTGAACATCATCATGTTAATTTATCAATTGCTGTTGCCCACAATGATCAATTATTCGTACCGGTAATCCACCATGCTGATGAAAAAAGTATTTCAGGTATTGCTAAGGAAATTAATCAATTAGCTAATAAGGCACGCACGAATAAATTGACTACGGCAGATATGCAAGGGGGCACATTTACACTAAATAATACCGGCACATTCGGATCTATCTCATCCATGGGAATTATCAACTATCCTCAAGCAGCAATTTTACAGGTAGAATCTATTGTTAAACGGCCAGTAATCATAAATGATATGTTTGCGGCCCGTGATATTGTAAATTTATCTCTATCATTGGATCACCGAATTTTAGATGGGTTAGTTTGTGGGAGATTTTTACAACGGGTTCGCCAATTGTTAGAAAATATTGATGAATCTAATACATTATTATAATCAATTAGGTGAACAAACTAATCTGTTAACATTGAATTTAAAAAACAATCTTGGTAAACTATGACATGAAGGTAAATTTACTAATTGGGGAGTGTAAGCAATGAATTTCGATGATTTCATGGTAGATGTTGTTAAAGTCGCCCGGGAAGACATGCGTGATGCTGGTTATGATGAAATAACAAATGCTGAAGATGTCGATCAAGCACTTACGAAAGATGGGACAACTTTAGTCATGATTAATTCAGTATGTGGTTGTGCAGGCGGTGTTGCACGTCCAGCTGCAGCAAATGCCATTCATTATGATAAAAGACCAGACCATTTGGTCACAGTTTTTGCTGGACAAGATCGAGAAGCAACAGAGAAGGCAAGAACATATTTTGAAGGATTTCCACCTTCATCACCATCTTTTGCCTTTTTAAAAGATGGCAAAATTGTTACGATGCTAGAAAGGCATGATATTGAAGGCTCCACACCTATCCAAGTCATAGAAAAATTACAAAATATTTTCGAAGAACATTGTGAGGAAGTTTAAATTATCATTTAACATTTATATTTATATACACAAGACTGTCAGTATTGGCAGTCTTATTTTAACCATTTGTTCACAATAAAATTTTATCATACATAAATATTTATTTTTGAGAGGATATAAACAGTGAAGATTGGTTATCGAACTTTAAAAACGGCGATTGCTACTCCATTGGCAATTGGAATTGCCCAGTTTGTTGGGGTATCAAATATTGTATCTGCAGGGATATTAACTATTTTATGTATACAGCCCTCACGAAAACAATCTGTTGAAAGTGCTTTACATCGATTTTTCGCATGCATATTAGCGATTATATTTTCTGTCGCCTTTTTTGAGTTAATCAATTACACTCCTATTGTATTAGGACTATTATTAACCGTATTTATTCCAACAACAGTATTATTAAAAATCCAAAAAGGAATATTAACTAGTACGGTAATTACACTTAATTTATATTCTTTAGGTACAATTAAATTCGATTATATATCAGATCAATTACTGTTAACAATAGTTGGTATTGGAACTGGTCTTATTGTCAATTTATATATGCCAAGTCTTGATAAACATCTAACAAAGATTCAAGCAAAACTAGAAAGTAATTTTAAAAGTATTTTGCATGAAATTGCATTATTTATTAAAGAGGGAAACATGAATTGGGATGGGAAAGAAATTTCTAATATCGAACTTTCTTTGGAAAAAGCCCAACAATTAGTTGAACGTGATCGTGAAAACCATTTACTAAAAGACGATCATTCCTTTGAAAAATATTTCACAATGAGAGAAAAACAATTTGAATTATTACAACAAATGCTCCCACTTGTGACAAGATTACCAAAAAAAGATCTAATGTCAGAGAAAATCGCCATTTTTTTTGAGCAATTATCTGCGGCAGTTCATCCCGGAAATACGGCTAAAGTATTTTTGAATCAATTAAATGAAATAAAGACGTTATTTAAGGGGCAGCCTTTACCAACAACCCAAGAGGAATTCGAAACAAGATCTAGTTTACATCAACTTTTATTTTTAATTGAAGAATATTTAAAAATAAAAAGTAAATTTAGTAAGAATAAGGAAAAGTCAAAATTCTCATAAAAAAAGACAGGTATGTAAACAACCAACCTATCTTTGTTAACTATAATTTATAGCAATGACAAACCACCTATACCTGCCGTAAATAACGATAATACCATTGCAATAACCATCAAATAAATAAAGAATTTTGTACGTCTTTCACGTTTTGATTTTCTCTTAGGTTTATGTTGAACATTCTGTTTGTTCTTTTGTTTTTTAGTTGCCAAAATGATTCCTCCTTTACACGTTCCTATTTAAATTTTAACTTATTATCCTAAATTGGACAAGGGAATTCATTCATTATTCACAATTATGGGGGTAATTTACTAATCATGAAAAAATCACCTAAAAAGATTGCTCATATTGGAATAGCAGTTAAACAATTAAATGATACACTACCATTTTATACAACAAATTTAGGTTTAGAACTTGAAGGGATTGAGGAAGTACATTCAGAAAAAGTCAGAGTCGCATTTTTAAAAATCGGTGAGTCAAGAATTGAACTTCTGGAATCATTAGACAAAACTTCAGCCATCTCCCAATTTATTGAAAAAAGAGGGGAGGGGATTCATCATATAGCCTTTGAGGTAGATGATATTCTTTCCCGAATAGAATATATGAAAAAATCAGGGATTAAAATGATTAATGAACAACCGAAACAAGGGGCAAATGATAGTTTAGTATCATTTATCCACCCTAAGTCAACAAACGGAGTATTAATAGAATTATGTGAACATGATAATAGGGGTGAGAGTTAATGGACATGTATCAAAAAATTGATGAACTTTATGATCGACGGAAAACAGTTGAGCTTGGTGGTGGAGTAGACCGAATTGATCAACAACACGATAGAGGTAAACAAACTGCGAGAGAACGCATTAGTTATTTATTAGATGATGACACATTTGTTGAACTAAACACATTTATGGAACACCGTATGACAGATAATAGCATTGATAAATTAGATGCTAATGGGGAAGGTGTTGTCACCGGATTCGGTAAAATTAAAGGACGAAAGGTATATTTATTTGCACAAGATTTTACTGTTTTTGGTGGAGCCCTTGGCGAAATGCATGCCAAAAAAATAGCGAATGTGATGGATCTGGCAGCTAAAAATAAAGTACCATTTATCGGTTTAAACGACTCTGGTGGAGCAAGAATTCAGGAAGGAGTTTCCTCTTTAGATGGTTATGGGCATATTTTTTATCGTAATGCTATTTATTCAGGAGTCATCCCTCAAATTTCTGTTATTATGGGCCCGAGTGCTGGAGGAGCCGTTTATTCACCAGCATTGACTGATTTTATCATTATGGTTGAAAAAACGGCTAAAATGTTTATCACAGGGCCTAAGGTAATAGAATCCGTCACGGGACAAACATTATCTGCTGAGGAACTGGGTGGGTCACACGTACATAATACGAAAAGTGGGAATGCTCATTTAAGTGCTGCAACGGAGTTTGAAGCATTAGATATGGTGAAACAACTGTTATCCTATTTACCAGATAGTTATGAACAGAAACCAGTGGCAACTGAAATTAATAATGAAGACCAAGATCATGAAAGATATGATTTAGCAGACATAGTCCCCATCGATGGGACACGACCTTATGATATGAAAGATGTTATAAAAGAAATCGTTGACGAAAATAGTTTCTTTGAATTACAGCCTTTATTTGCAAAAAACATTATTACAGGTTTTGCCCGTATTCAGGGACAACCGGTAGGGTTTGTTTGTAATCAGCCTCGTTATATGGCGGGAGCAATCGATATTGATTCTAGTGACAAAGCCGCAAGATTTATACGTCTTTGTGACTCATTCAATATTCCTATTATTACCTTCGAGGATGTCACAGGTTTTTTCCCTGGTGTGAAACAAGAGCATGGCGGTATTATTCGACATGGAGCTAAAATATTGTATGCATATTCTGAGGCAACCGTACCGA
>DKGO01000184.1 GCA_002453315.1 Caryophanales bacterium UBA6768
AATCATCTGTCAACACTTTCATTCGTTTTGATTTTTGATCAAGTATTTCAATATATTCCTGAATTTTCTCCGGGTCTGTTTCCGTTTTTAATAAATCTGTATAGGTGATCAAGGATGTAAGTGGTGTCCGAATATCATGTGAGACGTTTGTTATAAGTTCCGTCTTCATGCGTTCATTTTTCAGTTCATTATGAACTGCCTGTTTAAATCCTTCATTGATTCCGTTAATATTTGATGCAAGGGTTGCAAACTCTCCTTTTCCATCAATAGTAATATGATGATGTACATTCCCCTCTTTCATCATTTTGGTGCCATCTTGTATTTGATTGAAATCCTTCACTTTTTTAAGTGCAAGCCAAACCGCAACCCCAATGACAATTGGAAAAAGAAAAACTGATGCCGCAGTAATCAAAGGGTACAAAATGACGACAACGACTATTTTCATTCCGACAGTTCCACTATCATAAATATCTTTTATAAATAGATAGAGCCAACGCATCACTACATATATTATCGTATGACTGAAAAAAGTTTTATTTTTCATATGCCTGACAAGGGATAAGAATAAGATGACGAATATAGCTATCATCGGTATTGTGACAGCATAAATTACCCAGTCTACTGTTCCTAAAAAATGTGGCCAATAGGGCATTTCATTCATTGTGACAAACCAGAACCCTATTAACACTGGTAACATGATAATAATATTAATATCAACATATAGTTTATCAATAAAATGCATGTGTATATTTTTATCTTTAAAGGAATCCCTTCCCGTCGTCACAATTAAATAAAGAAGGCTGAGGAAAAATATGGTGACATAAGCGAGTAAATAATAGAATTTGTTCATGGCAGCCGACTTTTGTTTATCCCATTCACTTGACAATGTATGAATATAGTTTTCTGTATAGCCTACAAATAATTTCGTATTTTCGGGATTAAGTGATCGATAAATATATGAGTCCCCGAATAAAAAATGGCTCTGCTCTAATTCCTTAGGATGCATTTCCCAATCTTGATCTTCACTAATATAATAAACAGGATATTTCGCAAATTGTTCTTTTTTCGTTTGATTCGTATTCGTAAAAGTATGTTCGCCATCTGTCACATAATATAATGGTTCCTCATTCTTTTTGAGATTGCTTAAGATCATCTGAAAATTTTCAAGATCTTCATTTATCATTTCCTGTCTTATTTCTTCTATTGTTTTCGTTTCGCTATATGTCCCATCGCCGCCTTCCCAATACAATTCATCCATTCTATGTTCTAACTCATTATTATTTATTGTATTACCTTCCAATATATTTTCTTCACTTACGTATGTATCAATGAGGTCGGCAAGTTGGCTGATTGTATGACTATTTTCCATTTTGAATGAGCTACTCCCGATGTAGTCATGTTCCAATATTATGTCGATATTTCCATCCGTTACTTTATAAATATTGAGTGATGCATAGATTGTACCTGCAACACTAGTAATTATTAATAAAAAGATCATTGTTTTAACAAAAATTGAGTGGCTAAAATTTCTCGATCTTGTACCCAATTCCCCACACCACCTTTAAATATTTCGGTTCTTTTGGATTAATTTCAATTTTCTCTCTTATTTTGCGAATATGGACGGCAACAGTGTTTTCCGGATGGAAAGAAGGCTCATTCCAAACCTTTTCATAAATATCTTCAATCGAGTAAACTTTTCCAGCATTTATCGTAAGAAATCTTAATATTTTGTATTGTACAGGTGTCAAATGGACTGGTTCCCCATCTACAGTAATTAATTTCTGTTCATCATCCAATGTTAGTCCACCTGTTTGATAAATATGTTGTTTTGCCTCCATACTTCCAAGTGCTGTATATCTCCTTAACTGGGACTTGACACGGGCGATTAATTCAAGGGGGTTGAATGGCTTTGTCACATAATCATCTGCGCCTATATTTAGCCCAAGAATTTTATCATAGTCCTCCGATTTTGCCGACAACATGATGAGTGGAATATGATGTTCCTCCCTAATTTTCATTGTTGCCTTAATTCCGTCCATTTTTGGCATCATGATATCCATAATAATTAAGTGAACATCGTGTTTATCAAGTTGTGCAATTGCTTCTAATCCGTTAGAAGCTTTGGATACTGTATAACCTTCATTCTCCAAATATATCCCGATTGCGTCAGCAATTTCTTTATCATCATCACATACTAAAATATGCATTCCGTCCATCCCTTCACAGCCGCATTTGTCTGTTATATTTCCCTTCAAATTGTATCACAATTGAGGCAAATCTATCACGAACAATTTAAAGTGAAAATAATTCCTCCTTTCACCATGATTTGAAGGTTATTTTTATCATAACAACCAATTCTTATGGATTAGTGAATGAATTTCTTAAGGATTTCTTAATGTTTGTGACGCATTAGGGGAGATAATAAACATTATTAGTTTGAATCTGAAATTGCATCATCAATAATTTCTAAGGCTTGCCAGAAACGGGGTGAGAAAGGATTGATTGCTAGTCGAACGATGATTGGAATCACCAAATTTCGTTACAATAAAATCGTAACGATGGCAACGATAGGATTTGAAAATAGAAAAAAGATAAGGAAGCCATTATAGTATAAGTAGAAGGGAGTGATTGATGATGCAATTGCTTTATGAAAGAGAGGAAAAAGATAAACGTTGTGTATTACCTGGAATTGCTCTCCCATTTGGTGAGAATGGCACCTATTTAGAGCGTTATTTTAAGGATACACATGATATAGATGTCGAATACCTAGAAGAAGTAAAGACAGTTCCCGGATCAGGTAAAAATAATAGTAGAATTGATCAGCTATTTACGGTGAAAGAGGATAGCTTGGAGATATTCGACAATGTAAAAAATGATATCGGTGCCGAATATGCCATTGATATTGTACGGCATGGCCAACACCGTTTATATAATGAAAGAACTTTTTTGAGATATTTTAAAAGATTTGAAGACCAGCTTCGTAAATCTGGCGAAATTTCCAATGAGAATATATACCAATCAATTTTTAACAAACGGCAGTAATATATATAAGATGAAGGGTTCCATGAAGTTTCATGAAATAAGTATTTTGTTGATGATGATTACAGTTCATTAACTATATTAGCAGTTGTCAAGGGTTACTTGACAACTGAGTTTTTCTTCTGGCAATTTTACAAATATTCCCCGTTTAATAACCTCTAGTTATATATATTTGAGTCCCCTACACTTGTAGTTTATGTCTTATTTACCCATGTAAAAGGTACTTAATCTAGGGAAATAATGACAAAGTATTTAGGATGGCTTACAATGATTGATAGTTGTCAATTAGGAATTTTGTAAATGGAAAAAGAAAAATTGAGGGATGAAATTATCAATGTTTACAATAGAAAATAAAGGTAAGGCAACGAGTGTGTTGCCAGCATTTTCAGTGGAAATAAACCATGATGAAATGACAGCCATTTATAGTGATGTTGATTTACACGTAGCATTAATTGATTATTTAAATAATAAGAAAGAGTTAATGGTATTTGATTTTGAAGAGGGATTATATGAACGATTAAGTGTCCTTGATAATCTAAAGTTTTATCATAAATGGTTTCAATGTAAGATCCCTATTTCGGAATTAATTGTTATGTTTAATTTGCAAAATTGTTTAAATCAAATTTTAAAAAAATGTAGCTCATCTGAAATACGTCGTGTTTATTATGCGAAATATTATTTGACGAATACGAAGTTGAATGTCTTTTATAACCCGATAAGTAGTGTAAATGAGAAGACAATGAACACATTCATTCAGCTGGTACATCATTTAATGGAAGAAGGCCGCTCTGTTTTACTGTTAGTTTCTAGTGTGGAACATGCATTTTTATTAACGAATATGACATATCATTTACGTGAAAGTGGATTGCATCAATTGGAAACAGATCAGGAAGAGGATAAAGGGACTAATACCCAGTCGGTTAATAACCCTGTAGTGGAAAAGTTATTTAAAATCCCAGCAAAGGTAAATGATAAGGTGATTTTATTTGATCCAACTGAAATTGATTACATAGAAAGTCAGGATGGAAAATCGTTTATTTATATTAATAAAGATAATTTTGCTTTAGATTTAACGTTAACGGAAATTGAAGAAAAGTTAGAAATGTATGGGTTTTATCGTTGCCACCGTTCTTATATCGTAAATTTACAAAAAGTAAGGGAAATTATTACGTGGTCGAAAAACACATATTCATTGCGGATTAATAATAAAGCACAATCTACTATTCCATTATCTCGAACAAAATTACAAGCTATTCAGGAAATTTTCAACCTAAAATAAGTACAGTTCATCGATTTTTATCCCCAACTCATCGGAATTTTACTGCAAAGTCCTCGAAAAGACGGTACATTTAAGGCAGTGAACTGAGGAGGAGATATAATGGAATTTTGCATCGAGGTAAAAGGTCTAAAGAAAACCTTTGGTACGAAAAAGGCAGTAAAAAATGTTAGTTTACAAATTAAAGAAGGAGAAATCTTTGGTTTACTTGGTCCTAGTGGGGCGGGTAAAACGACGATGATTAAATTGTTAACTGGTGAATTAACTAAAACTGCTGGAGAAATGGTTGTATTAGGAATGAAGCCGGATAAGTTTCAATCAACTAGTTTTAAATCACAAATTGGCATTCTTTCCGATAATAGTGCTTTATATGAACGGCTAACCGTCTATGATAATTTGAAATTATTTTGTAAATTGTATGGTGCACCATTAACTAGAATTGATGAGATGTTAAGGGTTATTCATATGGCTGATGCGAAAAAAACGCCGGTTAATAAGTTATCCAAAGGGATGAAGCAACGGGTACTGTTGGCAAAGGCATTGATTCACCATCCGAAGTTAATTTTTTTAGATGAACCGACATCTGCATTAGACCCAGCAAATGTTGCCCAAATTCACCGTATTTTAAGGAAACTAAATGAAGCGGGCTCAACCATTTTTATTAACACACATAATATGGAAGAAGCAACAACATTATGTGACCGAGTCGCTTTTTTACATGAAGGAGAAATACAGGAATTAGATACACCGGAAAAATTACGTTATAAGTATTCTTCACATCAATTTTATATTGAAACATTTGCAAATGGAATATTGAAATTTGAAAATGAGGCAACATCTGCTGATAAAATTGCCGATTTAATTAAATCAGGAAGTGTGAAGTCGATTCAGACGGATCATCCAACATTAGGTGAAATATTTATAAAAGTTACTGGAAAGGAGTTGGTGTAAATGCAAGTAGCACGTATTCAAGCCATTTTTGAAAAAGATATTAAGGACTTTATGAAAAATTCGATGACGGTATTTATGCCAATTGTCCCGATTATTTTAGCTATACTTTACAGTCGTATGGGAAGTGGCACAGATGAAGAAATGCCATTAATGATGGTTTATCTCGTTATCGGGATAGCTTATTCTACGGTAACTACCAATTCAATGATGGCATTAATGGCTGAGGAAAATGAAAAGAAAACATTACGTGGGCTCATCATGTCACCTGCTTCATATATAGAAATTATTATTGGGAAAAGCCTTGTTACAGCAGTTATTACCTTTATTACTTTGGTCATTTCACTTTTTATAATTGGGGGTAGTGTGATCCTTGATGGACAACATATTATTGGATTATTCGTCCTATATTTTTTCTTCTTGTTTTTAGGAATAGGTGTCGGCTTATTTGTCAAGTCAGTAGGTATGACTACTGCATATTCGATGCCAATTATGCTTGTTTTCGGTTTTTCCCCTATGATTGAATTTTTAGGTTTTGAGGCTAATAGTTTCATCATGAAAATAGCAACTTATATGCCGGTTAATCAATTAGTCGACATGGGAGAAACACGTTCATGGGGAGCTATCGGTATTGTATTAGTTTGGACAGTTGCTGCTTCTATATTTGCCTTTATCTGTTTCCAAAAATTAAAGAAAGACCGATAGCCATTAGTTAACTGCTCTGTCAATAAGATTGTGTTAAAATAACCGCTATCTTTGGTAGTGGTTATTTTGTTTTTACTTCACCTCGTTCGCACAGGGCCTATCACATATCTCACACATAAAATCCAGCAAATGAGAATTTTTACTAAAAATTTAACAACAGGATTGTTTAAAAGGGTATTTATTTCATGGATTATGATAATTAATTGTAATAGTCTACAATTTCTACCATCTAACTTCGTAGTTTCCTCCATAGACTTTAGTAATCGAGAATATATACTAAAAAGTAAAGGTTGTTTACACTTATTTTAATGGTTAAGCAGCAGGGAATGTAACATACATATTAAGTTATATTCCGTGAGAATATATAAGACAAGAGGAGTTGGCTATATGGGTAAATATGCAAAAAGAGAGGGCTGGAAAAAGGAAGCTTTGGATATGCCTTTTACTGGAATAACATCTTTCAGAAAGTACCCAATATGCACTAATTTAGACGAATTAGATGCGGATGTTGCAATCATCGGTGTACCTAATGACATGTCAACGGCTTGGCGGTCAGGCTGTAGAATGGGACCGAGATCTATCCGGGAACAATCATCATTATATGCGTTTGGACCTGGTTATGATCCGGAAAGAGACATTGAATATTTAGGGGACGAATGGAAAATTGTCGATTGTGGTGACGTCCAAATGGTGAATGGGGATTTGGAGCAATGTCATGAAAATACAGAAGCAGCTATTAGAAAAATCATTTCCAAAGGGGCTATGCCTGTCGTTCTTGGAGGCGACCATTCCATTACGATTCCCGTTGCTTATGCACTTGATACAATGGAACATGTCAACGTCGTCCAAATTGATGCCCATCTCGACTGGCTTAGGGAAGTGTCAGGACAAAGATTCACACTAAGTCATCCGATGAGAAGAATGTCTGAAATGGATCATTTTAATCAAATGGCCCAATTAGGTATTAGGGGCGTTGGTAGCAGTCAAAGATCTGATTTTGAAGATGCTAGAGCCTATGGCAGTACGATTTTATCACCGAAGCAAATTAGAAAAATAGGTATTAAAGAGGCCCTTAAAAATATGCCAGATGATGAGAAATATTATGTAACGATTGATATAGATGGATTAGATGCATCAATTGCCCCCGGGGCAGGCTCACCATCCCCCGGTGGATTTAATTATGATGAAGTGAACGAAATGTTAGAAGTCATCGCCAAAAAGGGAAATGTTATAGGATTTGACCTTGTTGAAGTAAATCCACTTTATGATCCAACAGGCGTAACATCCCAAATAGCCGCAAGATTAATTATTGATTTCCTAGGATTTATTTTAAAAGAAAGAGAAAACAAACAAGGGTAATAAATCTTAAAAAATAGTAGATAGGGATTCTTTAGTAAAATTTTTTAAAAGTGACAATTTGGTTTTATATAGCCTGATTGTCATTTTTAGAATCAACCCCCATTGTAATGGACCACAATAAAATGAATGTGATATTGTATTTTATTACATTGTTTTCTTAAAAAGCATCATGTAATATATCTTTTAAGTTTATTATACTTTTCAGACTTTTCGAAAAGGAATATTAAAAAGAGTCTTAGATAATGGTAATTAACATGTATAAGTAGGTTAACTAGTTTTTAGTGACATTTAAAGCATGGGAGGGTAATTAATCATCACCATGGTTATGAAGTATTATATTTTGTTCTAGGATACAAACTATAATAATGCTAGAAAAATGTTAGCTGAATGATAAAACAATGGTTTAAAAAATAGATGAAATGAACATAAAGGGGACTTTTAAGTGAAAAAGAATTGGTTGATTTTGTTAATGACGATGTTAACTATAGTTATTCTTGCAGCTTGTTCAAATAATAATGCTAATAATAATAGTGATGATGGAAATAATGCAAGTACAGACAACGAGGCCGAAGATGGTGGAACATTAATTTTTGCTAGAGGTGCTGATTCTGTTTCACTTGATCCAATCGATATGACTGATGGTGAATCATTACGTGTTACGAACAATATATATGATACTTTGTTTGTTTATGATGAAAATTTGGAACTTCAAGGGGCACTTGCTGAAGATTATGAAGTTGCTGAAGACGGTAAAACATGGACAATCACTTTGAAAGACGGCATCAAATTCCATGATGGAACAGACTTTAATGCTGAAGCAGTTGTTTTCAATTTTGAACGTTGGATGGACTTAGATAACCCATATCACAATGGCGACTTTGCTTACTATCCATTCCTTTTTGGTGGATTTAAAGGAGAAGATGGTCATTTAATTGAATACGTTGAAGCAAAAGATGACACTACTTTAGAATTTAAATTAACGGACGAAGTTGGTGGATTTATTACTTATCTAACTGTACCTTTTTTCGGCATTGCTAGCCCTTCTGCCATAGAAGAGTATGAAGATGACTTTTATGAAAATCCAGTGGGTACTGGTCCATTCAAATTTAAAAGCTGGACAAGAAATGATAATATCGTGTTAGAAAAAAACGAAAATTATTATGAAGAAGGAAAACCGAAATTAGATCAATTAATTATCCAAACGATTCCAGATAATGCGGCAAGATTGACTTCCTTACTAGCCGGGGATATTGACATGATGGATGGCTTGAGCCCGGAAGATAGTGGTAGAGTTGATGAAACTGATGGATATCACTTTGTGCCACGTCCAAGCTTTAACTTTTCATATATGGCTTTTAATATGGAAAAAGAGCCATTTGATAATGAAAAGGTAAGAAAAGCAATTGATATGGCAATCAATAAAGACGCGATTATCGATTCATTTTTCAACGGACTAGCTGAGGTTGCTACGAATGCTGTTCCACCAAGCTTATGGGGCTTTAATGATGAGATTGAGCCTGTTAAATATGATGTAGAGGCGGCAAAAGAACTATTAGCTGAGGCTGGCTATGAAAATGGATTCGAAACAACATTATTTACGATGGATAACCCACGTGAATACATGCCACAACCAATGAAAATCGCTGAAGCTATTCAATCTGATTTAAGCGAAATTGGGATCACCGCGGAAATAGTCACTTATGAATGGGCAACTTATTTAGAAAAGGCAAGTCAAGGGGAACATGAAATGGGATTATTCGGTTGGACAGGTGTTTTAGCTGACCCAGACGATTTTCTATTCCCTAACTTAAGTGCCATTGAGGCGGAAAAACCAGCTTCGAACTATGCGTTTTATAAAAGTGAAGAATTCACTCAGCTATTGTTAGATGCAAAAACAACGTTGGATGAAGATGAGCGTGCGGAAATGTATAAAGAAGCACAAAGGATTCAGTTTGAAGATAGACCATTGTCTATGTTAGCACATACGACACCACCACTAGCCTTATCAGACAATGTGGAAGGTTTTGTGCCACATCCTATGACTAGTGATGATTTTTCAAATGTATCATTAAGTCACTAAACCAAATGAAGGCCCTAATTTAATTAGGGTCTTTCATAAACTGTCAGCACGTTTTAAAGAGAGGGGCTGTTGGTGAATATGAAACGTCATTTATTGGCTGAAGACCTACTAAATTTAGAAATATATAGTGATCCACAAATTACGCCAAATGGGAATGGCTATGCATTTGTATCCACAACTATCAATGATCAAAAAGAGTATGAGTCCAATTTGTATTTTCAGCAATTTGGTCAACATGAACTAAAGCAGTGGACATTTGGTCATGTGAAAAACAGTCATCCGCGATTTTCACCTTGTGGAAAATATGTCGTTTTTCAATCCAATCGTACAGGGGTCCCACAGCTTTGGATGCTGCCAACAGATGGGGGAGAGGCAAGACAGCTCACTACTTTTAAATATGGAGCCGAAACACCCCACTGGTCAAAAGATGGTAAGCAGATTATTTTCAGTGCTTTGTTAGAAGAAAATGATCATGTTCAAGAACAACATGAGTTAACAGTAGAAGAAAGATTGAAAGAACAGGAAGAGTCTAGCAAGCAACCGATGATTATCAATGAGTTAAACCATAAAAAAGATGCAGTTGGATTTTATGATCATAAACGGCGTCAACTAGTTCTTTATGATGTTGAAAAAGAAACGTTTATACAGTTAACAAATAAATTTGCTAACCATCATATTGAGGATATATCACCTGATGGGAACCAAATTATATTTACTGCAAATTATGAGGATGTAGATGGTGAGGAAGCTTTTCAGCTTTATTTATTGAATATCCGGGCAAGCTCAGTGACTAAACTAATGAATGGTATGGGCACCTATAGCAATGCTAGCTTTTCCCCTAGTGGCGATAGGATCATTTGTTATGGTCATGAGTTTGCCTATAAAGAAGCAACCATCAATGAATTATTTTTATTTGATATAGATTCTGGTGAACGAACCTGTCTAAGTGAAGCGTGGGATATGCAACTTGATGATTTCATGATTGGCGACTGTAGATGGGGGCAATCGACGACAGGACCAGTTTGGTCTAAGGACGGGGAAACGATATTTTTTATTGCTACTCATTTTGGGTCTACAGCATTATATGAAGTCGACTTACTAGGTAATTTAAAGGAATTATATAAATCTAATCAACACTTATTTAGTTTTACATATAATGGGGTAGACGATAATTTTGTCTTAGGTATTAGTAACCCAACGATGCCGTGCAATTTTTATCAATTAACGGGGAATGGGTTGGAGCAATTAACAAATGCAAATGAATTTTTAGAGAGTGTAACTTTATCAGAGCCAGAAACAATCACGATTACTGCGGAGGATGGGCTTGACATTCAGGGATGGTTATTACGGCCTTATGAATTTGATGGAGAAAGGAAATATCCATTGATTCTAGAAATTCATGGAGGCCCCCATGCCATGTATGGGAATACCTTTTTCCATGAAATGCAATTACTTGCTGCAAAAGGATATGTTGTCTTGTACACGAATCCACGGGGTAGCCATGGGTATGGGCAGCAATTTGCTCACGGATGTTTTGCCGATTATGGGGGAAAGGATTATCAGGATCTCATGACATCTGTTGATCACGTACTAGAACAATATGATTTTATCGATCAGGACCGTCTTGGTGTAACCGGTGGAAGTTATGGTGGATTTATGACGAATTGGATTGTTAGTCATACGGATCGATTTAAAGCAGCAGTAACACAACGTTCCATCTCTAACTGGTTAAGTATGTACGGTGTCAGTGATATAGGGTATTTCTTTTGTAAATGGGAACTAGGTGTCGATTTATTTGATAGTCCAGAAAAGCTCTGGGAGTTTTCCCCACTAAAATATGTCAAAAATGTCGAAACCCCTTTATTAATTTTGCACAGTGAAAAAGATTTAAATGTTGGTATTGAACAATCAGAACAATTATTTACAGCATTAAAATATTTAGGAAAAGAAGTTGAATTTATTCGCTTTCCTAATGAAAACCATGAACTAAGTCGTAGTGGAGATCCAAAATTACGCTTAGAAAGACTTAATCATATCTGTCGTTGGTTTCAAAAGTATTTATAACATAACAAATTACTGGTTAAGACCCCCCTTTAAATAATAAAAGTGCGGCAACGTTAACGTTGTCGTATTTTTATTTACGTTTGAAAAAGAGGATTTATAATAGTTAGTATGAAATATGATGTTACAGCATCGGTTTCATTATCTTTGATGCTCTAATTTATCATGATATAATACATGAACAAACCGAATTAACATAATGAGAATTGTGGTGAAACCATGCAAAATAATGAACAAAACCAACCCCCAAATGAAATTAGTGAACGAATAGAAGTGCTCTTTAATATTAACCAAATGTTAACCTCAAGTTTAGACTTTAATGAAATTTTGACCCGCGTATTGCAAGAATGTGTTGGTTTCTTTCAATCCGATGCCGGCATGATTCTGCTTTATGATGAAGAAAGAAAACAATTAATTCCCCATAATTATTACGGGATTGATGACAAGGCCAAACAGATTTCATTAAAAATAGGAGAAGGGATTTCTGGTAAAGTTTTTCAAAGTAATGAAGCAGTGTTACTTATATATCCTGACGATGTACAAGAAGCGATGGAAGATATCAATGAAGATGATAAAGAATTATTCGAAGAGTCAATCGGGCACTGGAATGCGAAACCCTACAGTGTAATGTGTGCCCCACTACTTTATAAAAATAAAAATCTTGGTGTATTAACCTTGGACTTTTTTGAAGATGGCGGAAAAATAAATAAACACGATCTTCGTTTACTTCAAATCATTGCTAGTCAGGCTGCGATTGCTTATCAAAATGCAATCACCTTTGAAAATGAAAAGAAAATTGTTGAAGGATTAAATGAAACGATTTCCGCCAATACAATGCTTTCCAATACAGCTCTCCAAGGAAAAGGAATTAACCATATATGTGAAACCATTTCTAAGATTATTAAATTACCCGTTTGGTTATTTGATAGCCTATTATACACTAGGTATCGTTCAGAAGACTTTAATCATCCGGTTAATTTTTTAAACTATGTTTACGACACATACTTTTATCATAATTCCATCATTGTAGAAGATGGTTTTGCTATTTATCCAATTAAGACAAAAAATGAAACTTTAGGCTTTTTTATTATTGAATTATTTGAAAAGGAACTACCTGATTTTACAAGAATGTCAATAGAACACGGGTTAAATATCATTGCACTAGAACTTATTAAGGAAAAAGAAATTTATTATACAAAGGTCCAGGTCGTTGGTGAAATTTTCAATGAATATTTTGTTCATAAAAAACAATCAACCCTAATTCAACGCCTTGAAAAATTCGGTGTTAGTAAAGATATCCCGTGCTACTATATTCTCTTCGACAAAGTAACCGATGTTGAAGTAGAAAAAATATACAATGTTATTTTTAAGGAATCAATTGGACTGACTTATAAACCGCTACTGACATCGAAAGGAGCTATTTATTTTTCAAAACAGGATAAAAAGGATTTGAAAAATTTCTTAAGTAATTTAGATAAAATATTAAGAAGATTTAAAATAGAAGCAAATATGTTAGTTGGGAGAAAAGTGAACAGTATCGTGGAAATAGAATCGTCCTATCAAGATGCCTTATCGATGCTAGGAAATGATTCTTTAAAATCAAAACATATTATTTTGTACGATGACCTAACGATTGAAAAGCTTTTTATGGAGCTTGAAAAAGAAAATATCTTTGATTATATTGAATTAACATTAAAAGACCTCATCAATGATGATACAAGAAGTAAGCAATTGTTGGAAACCTTAAGCATCTATATTGATTGTCATAAGGACCCACATAAAGCGAGTGAAAATTTATACATTCATATCAATACATTGTACTACCGATTAAAAGTTATTGAGAATGAATTGGATATAAAATTTTCCAACCAAGAAGATTGGCTAAATATTCATTTAGCAGTAAAACTATTGGAATTGAATAGGGAGTAAATAGGGGAAAGCAAGATAATAGTACAGAGATGTCTTCGTTACGATACTACGATTGATCTTAGAAAATTAGCTTACGGAAACTCTAATTACTTGATTAAGAAATTTATTAGTGGGAAAGCCCATGCCTTTAGATGGTGAAGGGAAGCGTAAATGGGTTTCCCTTTTACCCAACATGCTCGCAAAATTAATACCTAATTACTGAGGAGTGTTCTATAAACACCGACGTTAGTGTTGTTAAGCCTAACAAAATTATTCGGATTTACGTATTTGTGGCAGGGGACTGACCTTTCTTTTGACAACTACAACTTAGGGATTACAATCTAGTTAAAGTTATTTATTAACACTATTGTGTACAAAATCCGCTAATTATATTTTGTAAGTAAAAGATCCGATTATTTTCTTATCGCCCATAGAATTATAAACTGTATAGGAGCAATTATCATGATTTTTGTCCTTGTAATTGGTATAACATTTCATTTTTAATTCTTCACCGGGCTCTACTACCCCTACGAATTTACTACTAAAATCGACAAGGGATAGCAATGGGATATGATGATAGATTATTCTAGATACAATCCCCATTACTAACATTCCTTGGGCTATAACCCCATTGAATCCAGCCCGTTTTCCAACTTCCTCATCAAAGTGAATTGGGTTAGAGCCACCAGATGCGCCGGCATATTTTTTAATTTGACTCCTACTAATTGGTTGGATATCATGTGTAAAAAATAAGTCCTTATCATGATTATTCTCCATTTAATCAACTCCATTATTTTAGTTCGGCAATCGTAATTTCGGATGTTAGAATTCTTTCATTATTTTGATTAAAATATTGAATAGCTAATATAATCAAGTTCATTCTTTTTTTGGATATTACATTTTTAATAGTCCCAAAAAAGGTAATCGTATCCCCTTTGCTTATAAATTTTTCATATTTAAAATCTTGTTGTGCATGGAGGACCTTTTCCTTATTTAATGTTAACTTTTCACATATATAGTCAAAACTATAGCCACCCCATAAATCGATTGCTATGGGAAAGGTTGGCGGTGCTATGATATTTTTAAAACCGTTAGATTGCGCTATTTTTTCATTTGAGAAAATAGAATTTTCAAAGCCAAGTGAATTGGAAAAGTTTTTTATTTTCTCCCCATCAACATGAAACTCTTTTTCTTCTAGTTTTAATCCTATTAGATCATTCATACAAATCACCACCTTAATTAACTAATATCATCATGTTAATATAAACACAATCCCCGGAAAGAGTAATAATAAACCAATGATTAGCAAATCCATAATGACAAACCATGTAATCCCTTTGAACGCAATAGACGGTTCTTCATTTACAGCCCCAGCAGCAACAAATATGTTCATTCCAACTGGTGGTGTAACAAGTCCGATTTCCGCAACTTTAACAAGTATAATACCAAACCAAATTGGATCGAATCCGAGTGAAATAATTAATGGGAAAGTAAGTGGAATAGTTAAAATAACGACCGATAATTGATCTAAAAACATTCCCAATAATAAATAGACAATTAAAATTAATACGAGAATCATCCAGTTGGATATATCTAATTGACCAATAAATGTTACCGTTTTTTGCGCTGCTTGTGTTAACGTTAAATAATATCCAAAAATCATTGCACCGATAATGATAAAAAAGATCATAGTCGATATTTTTAATGTTCTTTCAATGGCAAGACTAAATTTTTTCCACGTTAATCTTCCCATAATGAGTGAAATTAGAAATGCAATAAATGCACCTAATCCACCAGCTTCTGTGACAGTGATAACCCCCGTATAAATGCTTCCAAGAACAATAATGGATATTAATATAATTGGCCAAATTTTTAATAAAGATAAAAAACGTTGCTTATTGTTGGATTTATCCAATTGGGGAAGCTTTTCCTTAGATGTTTTAGAAATAATCATTATGGCGATAATATATCCCAAAGCAGTTATAATCCCCGGGAAAACCCCAGCTAGAAACAACAAATTTATCGGTGTTTCAGTTAATACTCCATATAAAATAAGACCAACGCTCGGTGGTATTAATATCGAAAGGGTACCAGTTACACTTGATACACTTATTGAAAAATAACTTGGATACCCATATTTTTTCATTTCTGGATGGGAGATCGTGGATAAGGTAGCTGCAGAGGCTGTACTTGAACCACTCACAGCCCCTAAACCAGTACCTGCTAAAACAGTTGCAATACCTAATCCACCAGGATAATGGCCTATCCATCTTCTCGCAGCTGTATATACATCACGTGTATAATTTCCCGCCGTCATAAACTCTGCCATTAAAATAAACATGGGAATCGTTGTAAATAGATAATTTGCCACAGTAGATACAGGTGTTGTTGACAATATTCCGATTAATGAATCCCAGCCACCTACCATCAAGAGGCCGATAGCACCGGAAATACCAAGGGAAAAGGCAATTGGTAGTCCTAGGGCTAAAAATAATAGCAGCAAAAATGTTGGTATAATAATTGTCATAAATGTAACTCCTTTTTCCCATTTGAGTCTATATATATTTCCTGATGAATTATTGTTTGAATAATTGTGATTAAAATACGAATAAAGAATAGAAAACAGCCTATAGAAACCCAGACATAAACTAGCCAAACAGGCCAGTTTATCACACCTATTTCAACTAATTTATGTTGATAGGCATTAAATGTTTTTGTTGTTGCTAAATAGCCAATGATCAATACTAGTATTGATGCTAGGGACATTAAAACGACATATATATAAATTCTAGCTTTTAACGGGAATTTATTGATAACAAGGTTCATACTTATGTGGCCATCTAATTTCATTACATAACTTAAACTTAAAAAAGTAATGATGACCATTAAGTACCCCTCCACCAATTTATAGGCTCCCGGTACTGGAAAATTAAAGATATATCTGCCTAAGGCGTCAATAACAATTAAAAACATCATTAAAATCACTGTAATTTTAGCAATTAAGAAGAAAAGGGATTCTATTTTTTTAAAAACACTAATTAACGTTTTTGTCATTTGGTATTTCCACCTTTATAAGAGAAGAAATAGTTAGTTACATTATTTATCTAGGAGTTCTAAATATTTATCTAAAACATCCTTGGCAGGTACACCTTTTTCATTTAACGGAGCGTACCATTCTTCCCAAACATTTGATAGTTCAGCGTTTATTTCCGATAACTCACTTTCATCCATTTCATAAATATCTACCCCATCTTCAGAAAATCCATTACTTAAAGTTTTTTCACCTTCATCACCAACATCAGCTAAGTTACGAACGGTTTCCTCGCCAACCTGAATGATAATTTCCTGAATGTCAGTAGGCAGATTGTCAAATACCTCTTGATTAATGAGATAAGTTACGGCTGCACTTCCCAAAGGCACATTCGTAGTTGCATAATTTAATACCTCATTAAATTGATAGGCTGGCCATGATGAGAATGCTAATAAAGCTCCTTCTATTGTGTTTCTTTCTAAGGCTGTATATATTTCCCCACCCGCCATTTGAACGGGAACTAGTCCAAGTGCACTAGCAGTGATATCTTGAATGCCTCCAGTAGTTCTGACACGGAGCCCCTTAAAATCTTCAATGGTCTCTATTTTTTTAGAGGTGGTTGTTATTTGATAAGGAGGTGAAGCATTGACAAAAACAGGTTTGACTTTGTTCTCCTTAAATTCACTTTCCATTACTTCGTCATTTACTAGTTCCCAATAGGCTGTTGATCCTTCCATGGAAGTTTGATATAAACCGGGTAGTTGGGAAACTCCCAATAAAGGCATTTTATCAGTAACATAACCTGCACCTACATAAGCAATATCAGTCGTTTTCGTTTGAACAAGGTCTAGAAGGCTATTTGCATCACCTAATTGTTCTGCTGGATAGTATTCAAATGAGACTCTGTTATCGGATAATTCCTCTACTCTATCCATGAAGAAAGTAGCACCGTGTTCGGAAACTGGATGTGTATTAGGAAAAGCATCAGCTACCTTTAAAACAATTTGCTCATCTTGTTTAGTTGAGGAACTATCCTCAGATTTGTTTTGTTCCTCAGTATTGTCTGCACCTTCATTGTTACAAGCAAATAAAAATATAAGGGATAAAAATAAGAATAAATAAGCTGCTTTTTTAAACATTTTCATTCTCCTTTATAAGTTTTATATATATTTCTGTATTAATTTTGGTATTTCCCATAATGAATCAGTCGTTTCGGCTCCACATTTTTTTAAAAAGTTCATTTTAGCTTGTGCACCTTCAGATTCCTCAGAAATTAATGCTCCAACATGTCCCATCTGCTGACCGGGTGGAACATGGGACCCAACAATATAGGAGAGAACAGGTTTGGTCATTGTTTTTATATATTCCCCAGCTTCATATTCTAGCTTTCCTCCAATTTCTCCCACCAAAATGATGGCTTTTGTCTCTGGATCATTTTCAAATAGGTAAAGGTATTCTTTGATATTCCTTCCTATGATTAAATCTCCACCAATATCAACACAAGAGGATTGTCCAATACCATGGTCAGTTAAAAGACTTGAAACCTCATTAACAACAGATCCACTTTGGGTGATGAGCCCGACTTGCCCGGGACTTGTGAATTCCGGTGCAATAGATCCCAATAAAATTTCACCAGGATTTATTATTCCGGCGGTATTTGGTCCGATGATCCAACAATCATGTTTTTTAGCATACTCTTTAATAAACATTGCATCTAATATCGGGACATTTTCCGTTGCGACTAAAATGACCTTAATATGACAATCAATTGCTTCAATTACCGCTTCTTTTACTCCTGAAGGAGGTACATAAACCACACTCGTATCACATGAATGTTTTTTTACTACATCCTCCATTAAATCATAAACTGGAATTCCATGAACATTTTCACCTCCCTTTCCAGGACTAACACCCGCTAAAATTTGAGTGCCTGAATTGATCATTAATTTTACTTGTTGTCGACCATATTTTCCGGTTATGCCTTGGACGACAATTCTAGAGTTATTATTAATTAAAATACTCATTTTCTTACTCCCTTTTACTTATATATAAGGCTTCCAATATAGCATCATTTATGTTGGGGAAAAGCTGAACACCCGCTTGTTTAAATTTCTCATGTGACTCATTTAAGGAAATGTTAAATGTTGATAGCCCAGCCGCTTTAACACATCCAATGATCGGTAAGGTTGAGTTAGCCTTTTTTATTTCAGAAACCATGGCACTTGTCACAACATCAAGTGGAGTGCCTGAAATGATAATGTTTAATAAAATGCATTTAATGTGTTTATTCTTATTTGCATTGTTAATAATCAAATTTGTCATATTTTTAATAGAATCAATACCACTTCCACTGGAAATATCAACAAAATTAGCTGCTGACCCGCCATGATAATGAATCCCATCAATAATTGCCATAGTCATACCTGCACCACCACTTAGAATGGCAATATCTCCACCTAATTCAACAAATGAAATACCATGCTTCTCTTGATTCTCCTTCATAAAATATTGGGAGACTATTTGTTTGTATTTTCCCAATGAAATAAATTCCTTCAGAAGGTAATTCCGTGGTATTGAATGATCATCAATTTCAATTTTAGAGTCAATTGCTAATACTTCTTTTTCTTTTGTTATTGCAAGTGGATTTATTTCTACTAATGTAGCATCTACGTCAATCATTAATTGATATGCATTATGAATGATTGGAACGATTTGTTTATAGTATTTAGGATCAATATTGCTTTTTATAAGTAAGGAAATAATTTGATATTCCTTCAATCCTTCTAGGATGTTAAAGTGAAAGATATTTAATGTTTTGTTCCCTTTGTTATGGGAATCTTCCACATTTATACCACCAGAGTCACTGAAGGCAATTCGGAATTTCCCATTTAGACTATCTATTGACAATGAAAAGTATAATTCCTTTTCGATATCGATTTTTTCTTCCATTAGAAGATGGTCGATTTTCTCAGTAGTCATTTGAAAAATTTCCTTTGATTTATTAATAGCCTCTTCCTTAGTTTTAACTCGTTGGATTAAACCGCGTTTTCCACGTCCGCCATCTTTAGTTTGTGCTTTTAAAATGTATTCATTATTTGAATGAAGGAAATTCGCGATATCATCATGTTTGTTTAATAAAATCCCCCTTGGGGTTGGAATTTGATAAAGATTAAATAACTCCTTCCCAATAAATTCATAGAGCTTCATTCATTACCCTCCTCACTAATTTGTAAAATTCATTTAAACTGTTAACCATTATGTCTGGCTTTAAATCATGATGATTGTTATTAGTCCCCCAATTAATCCACGCTGTATTCATATTTAGTGAAATACCACCCTGAATATCAGTGTCTAGATTGTCACCGATGATCATACATTCCTCGGGTTTTAATTGCATGTTTGTAATCCCTTTCAACATGCTGTACGGATGTGGTTTCCCTATATAAATAGGATTCTGCTTGGTGATGGACTGGATGGAACTGACTAATGAACCTGTTTCAGGAACTATTCTCCCATTCAAATTTGGATGGGAACTATCTAAATTAGTTGCAATTAACTTTGCGCCATTGTTTATAAAGTTAGCTGCAAGACTTATTTTGTTATAGTTAAATGTGATATCACGACCAATTAACACAATATCACACGTTTCCTCTTTATAGGGGTCAATCAATTGATGGTTTGAATTTCGGACGGATCTTTTTAAAACGTCAGAGCCGAGAACATACACGTCAGATTGTCCATAGTTTTCATGAATGTAATGTCCGGCCAATTCAGTCATGGTATATATGGAGGTATGATGTACCGATAATCCCATGTGCACTAATTTATGACGTAACTGTTCCTCGGAATGGGTTGAATTATTAGTTAAAAAGCAAAAGGCAATTTCGTTATTTTTAAGCAATTCAATTAATTCTTTTGCTCCTTGATTAAGTTTATTACCAGTGTAAATACAACCATCGAGGTCAAATATGAAACCTTTAATATGTTTAAGTGTGTGTAGTTCTTTGTCCATTATGCCCCTCCAAAAATAAAAATGCCCAAGATTAAAAGGTAGCAAAAGTTGCTAACCATTTAAACTTGAGCATTACTCATTATTCTCATACCCAATAGTTAATATTTAATTATATAAACATTATAGGATATTTTATACAAATGTCAATAGTCAGTTAAATTTTTTTAGCCAAAGGGAACTCTGGCCAATCGCACATGATATTGCCCCAGAATCGGTTGCTAATTTTATTTCATCATCCCGATGAATTAAACCCGGGCATTTGACACTTAATGTA
>DKGO01000186.1 GCA_002453315.1 Caryophanales bacterium UBA6768
CGAGGACGACTCGGGAGGAGCTGGGAATCGGAAACACGTTCAGGGATTTGGATGAGTCTCATTTTGCGCCCAAATATCCCACCAAACCAGGCTCCACAGCTCACCTTACTAACAGCAGTTGCGATTGTACAAGCTATTCAAAATATGACTCATATAGAGTGTGAAATAAAATGGCCAAATGATATTTTGATAAACGGAAAAAAACTCGTAGGCATTTTAACTGAACTACAAGCGGAGGCCGATGCAATTCAATCCATCATTATCGGAATAGGGATTAATGTAAATACTAAACAATTTCCAGAGGAGCTCCAAAACAAAGCAACATCGTTATATAGAGAAAATAATCAACAAAAAATAGAAAGGGCCACATTAATACAATCAATTTTACAACAAATTGAATTTCTATATGAAGAATATCTTGACACTGGCTTCGCAGCAATAAAACTTCGCTGGGAAAGTTATGCTGTAAGTTTAGGAAAATTCATTACTGCACGAACCTTAAATGGTGAAATTAAAGGGCTAGCGAAAGGAATTACGAACGAAGGTGTATTACTAATTGAAGATGAGAATGGCAAAATACATCAAGTATATTCCGCAGACATTGAAATTCCTTCTTCACAATTATAATTGATCTTGTTATACTGTAATCATATTGGGCAGTATCTAATCGAACTGCACCGAAATTTGTACGTTCTTTAGTTTAATACTCGGATTCTGCCTTGATCCTTAACGGACGGGGACAGAGGGATGAAAATCAACATCGTACACTTGATCCTTCTTTCCTAAAAGAAGGTTTTTTGATTTTCTGACCCTCTAACAAGAAACTACACATTTGGAGGGAATTAAAATGAGAAGTACGAAGGACTTTATGAACATGAAGGAAAACGATGACCCAATTGTTATGATTACAGCTTATGATTATCCTTCAGCAAAGATTGTTGAAAATGCTGGAGTCGACATGATTTTAGTTGGAGATTCGCTTGGAATGGTAGTATTGGGCTATGAATCAACCATTCAAGTTACATTAGACGATATGCTCGTTCATACTAAAGCGGTAAAAAGGGGAGCGACAAACAGTTTTATTGTTGTCGATTTACCGTTTATGACGTACCATTCCACTTACTCAGAAACGCTTGCAAATGCAAAAAAAATAATGCAATCTGGCGGAGCCCATGCTGTTAAATTAGAAGGTAGTGGGGAAGTCGTTGATCATATTTATAAATTGACACAAGCCGGTGTTCCCGTCGTTGGTCATCTCGGTCTCACACCACAATCTGTCGGCGTATTAGGCGGTTATAAGGTTCAAGGAAGAGATGCGAAGACAGCACGGAAGTTAATTGAAGATGCTAAAAAAATTGAAGCAGCAGGAGCTTTTGCTCTTGTGTTGGAATGTGTTCCAGAGCAAGTCGCTGCTCTCGTTAGTCAAGAGCTTCACATTCCGACCATTGGTATTGGCGCAGGTGTTCACACTGATGGTCAAGTCCTTGTCTATCACGATATTGTAGGCTATGGAAGTCACCATGTCCCAAAATTCGTGAAACAATATTGCAAAATATCTAATACACTTGAAACGGCAATTGGTAATTATGTATCTGAAGTAAAAACTAAAAATTTTCCAAAAGAAGAGCATACGTTTACAATTAAAAGCGAAGAGTTAGACAGCCTATATGGAGGAGTACGCGCGTGATCATCATCAAAAATGTACAAGAAATGCAAGCACTTGCAAAAAAAAATAAACTAGTACAAAAAACGATTGGATTTGTCCCTACAATGGGCTCTCTTCATGAAGGACATTTATCACTTGTAAAAGAAGCAAAAAAAAATAATGATCTTATTGTGATGAGTATCTTTGTTAATCCAACCCAATTTGGACCAAATGAAGATTTTGAAAGTTATCCTCGTAACTTTGAGCAAGATAAAGAATTAGCTAAAGAACATGGAGTTGATATTCTTTTTTATCCATCAACCTCAGCAATGTATCCAGCAGAATTGACAACTGAAATCCATGTTATGAAGCGAACGAATGTATTATGTGGGTCAACAAGACCAGGTCATTTTGATGGGGTAGCGACTGTCCTCTTTAAATTGTTTCATATCATTTTACCTGATGATGTTTATTTTGGGATGAAGGACGCGCAACAAATTGCAGTCATTGACGGTTTTCTTAATGATTACAATTTTCCGATAAATTTAATCTCTTGTCCGACCATTCGTGAAGCTGATGGCTTAGCGAAGAGCTCACGCAACGTTAATTTAACGAACAAAGAAAGACAGGAAGCTCCGCATATTTATCATTGCATAAAAGAAGCAACTGAACTAACAGATAAAGGGGAACGAAACACTGAAAAAATTCGCAATTTGATTTATGATAAATTATCTTCTGCAATTTCGGGGAAAATAGACTACTTAGAGATATTAACTTACCCTAATTTAACTCCTTTAAACACTTTATCTGGAAAAGTCATTATTGCAGTTGCAGTTCGTTATTCAAACGTTCGATTGATTGACAATATTATTTGGTCAATAAAGGAGGAATAAGACGTGTACCGCACAATGATGAAAGGTAAAATTCACCGCGCTAGAATAACTGAAGCAGATCTCAACTACGTTGGGAGTATTACGATTGATGAGGACATCCTCGATGCTGTTGATATGGTACCAAATGAAAAGGTACAGATTGTAAACAATAACAACGGTGCTCGTTTTGAAACGTATATTATTGCTGGTAAAAGAGGAAGTGGAGTCATCTGTGTCAATGGGGCTGCTGCTCGTCTCGTTCAAGAAGGCGACGTTATTATTATTATTTCATATGCATTAGTTGCCAATGAAGAAATAACTAACTTTACACCCCGAGTTGCGATCATGAATGAGAAAAATCAAATCGTCGAAATGCTTGATAGTGAGCCTGAAGCAACAACTGTCATGTCTTAATAATTTAAAAGAAGCAGCGAGTCAGTTGCTTCTTTTAAATCCTCTGTTCAAAAGATGACAAGCTCATTGAAAAAGTACTATAATGTTAGCAGTCTAAACAAGAAGGTGATAATATGAAAAAGTGGACCTTCGTTATAATCTTATTTTTATTCATAGTGTTTTTTCAATCTTTATACATATATCACAAGGCATCCGAACCAATTAAAGATGCACAAGCTTTAGCAATTGAAGATACGATGAAAAGCTTGAAACTTCATGAAATCATTGATGTTTCTTTTTTTAATGGAGATGAAGCCTTTCAGGTCGTCCATGCGTTAGATGAAAAGGATGAAGAGATTTTTGTCTGGATTCCAGAAAAAAAACCTGAAGAAGTTGTCATTGAAAAAGCTGAAAACGGAATCTCAAAAGAGCAAGTGAAACAATATGCTTTAGCTGAATTGGACATCAAGAAAATCCAAAACATTCGCCTAGGAATGAAACATAATATTCCTGTTTGGGAAATTACATTTATTGACTCAAGTAATCGATATAGCTTTTATTATTTACATTTTAATGGGAAGACGTGGCTTGAAAACTACCGATTAAAAGCTATATAAAATTATAGAGAATATTGGAGGAACTGTAATGCAATTATCAAAACGTGTATCTGTTTTATCACCTTCTACAACATTAGAAATTACGGCGAAGGCCAACGCTTTAAAAGCGGCTGGTCAAGACGTTATTGGTCTTGGTGCTGGTGAGCCTGATTTCAATACTCCTGACCATATCATTGAAGCTGCATACGAAGCGATGCAAACTGGCCTTATAAAATATACACCTTCAAGTGGATTACCTGCACTTAAGGAGAGCATTATTGGAAAGCTAAAAAAGGATCAAAATCTTGATTACAGTTCGGATGAAATTATCGTTTGTTCTGGAGCAAAGCATGCCCTTTATACAATTTTTCAAGCTTATTTAAACGAAGGCGATGAGGTTATCATTCCAACGCCATTTTGGGTTAGCTATCCTGAACAAGTAAAGCTCGCAGGTGGCCTTCCTGTTTACGTGGAAGGTAAAGAGTCAAATGAGTTTAAAGTCACCCCTGAGCAAATCGAATCTGCTGTGACAGATCACACGAAAGCAATCGTCATTAACTCTCCAAGTAATCCAACTGGCATGCTTTATTCAAAAGAAGAACTAGCTGCTATTGGTGAAGTTTGTTTGAAACATAATCTTCTTATCGTTTCAGATGAAATCTATGAGAAATTAACGTATGGTGATGCAAAACATGTTTCCATTGCAGAAATATCTGAAGACTTGAAAAACCAAACAGTCGTTATTAATGGGGTATCTAAATCTCACTCAATGACTGGTTGGAGGCTTGGTTACGCAGCAGGAAATGCTCAACTAATAAAAGCAATGACAAATCATGCGAGCCATAGTACATCTAATCCATCGACTATTTCACAATACGCTGCAATTGCTGCTTACAATGGACCACAAGAGCCTGTTGAAGAGATGCGCCAAGCATTCGAAGATAGATTAAATAAACTATATGAAAGACTCATCTCCATTGAAGGATTTACTTGCATCAAACCACAAGGTGCATTTTATTTATTTCCGAACGCAAAAGAGGTCGCGACACGGACTGGCTATCTATCTGTCGATGAATTTACGAAAGCGTTATTAGAAGAGGCAAATGTTGCTTTAGTTCCCGGTTCTGGCTTCGGTACGCCGGACAACGTTCGTTTATCGTATGCAACATCTTTAGATATTTTAGAAGATGCGATTGACAGAATTGCTCGTTTCGTAGTCGAAAAAACAAACTCTTAAAGTAACCCTCGCTTTTACTAGCCTAAATGAGGTGGCAAAATTTGAAAAAAGAACACTTTGAAAAATGGTTAACTGAGGGATCTGTTTCAATACCTAACCTTTTACTCCGGCATTATAAAAAAATTGGACTTAACGAGATTGAATGCTTTGTACTCATCCAACTACACAGTTTCATAGAAAAAGGGGTTCGGTTTCCAACACCAGAGCAATTAGCAGAGCGGATGACTCTTTCCACTGAAGAATGTATTGATACAATTAGCAAATTAATTCATAAAGGTGTTTTATTAATCGAAGAACATAAAGACCCTATAAACACCATTTATTCTGAATCATATTCTCTAACCCCTTTATGGGTTAACCTTATCCAATCAATTGTAGCAATAGAACAACAAGACTCTGCGATTGACACTCAAGAAAGCCTTTACTCAATTTTTGAAAATGAGTTTGCAAGACCTTTATCACCTATTGAATGTGAGACACTCGCAATGTGGGTAGATGAAGACAAACATTCATCCGAGCTTATCGTTGCTGCACTAAAAGAAGCTGTTCTTTCTGGAAAAATCAACTTTCGCTACATCGATCGAATTTTATTTGAGTGGAAGAAAAATGGAATTCAAACAGCTGAAGAAGCGCATAAATATGGCGAACGATTCAGAAGTCGACGCCAAGATCAAAATCAGAACAAAGAAAACCAAGACAAGAAAGCAAAGGTCAGCTATCCATTTTATAATTGGTTGTAGTGAAAAAGCGGGAGAATCATCCCGCTTTTCATTATGGAACAAAGATTATTACTTTAAAAGGGGAAGACTTGTGCGATGTTATCTAACAAAAAAGTCCTTTATGTTTTAGATGAAATTGCAAGCATGTTTCCTGATGCACACTGTGAACTTCGTCATTCTAATGCATTTGAGTTATTAATTGCTGTCTTACTTTCTGCTCAATGTACAGACGTGCTTGTCAATCGAGTAACAAAAGATCTTTTTAACAAGTATTCATCACCTGAAGATTATTTATCGGTTCCATTAGAAGAATTGGAGCAAGATATTCGCAGCATTGGGTTGTATCGAACAAAAGCAAAAAACATTCGAAATCTCTCGCATATGCTTATTCACGAATACGGAGGTATCGTTCCAGACGATCGTGATGAGCTGATGAACTTTCCAGGTGTGGGAAGAAAGACAGCAAATGTCGTCGCTTCTGTCGCATTTAATATACCTGCAATTGCCGTAGACACACATGTAGAAAGAGTAAGCAAGAGGCTAGGTATTTGTAGATGGAAAGATTCCGTCCTACAAGTAGAAGAAACATTAATGCGCAAAATACCAAAAGAACGCTGGTCAGACTCCCATCATCAACTTATTTTCTTTGGTCGCTATCATTGTAAAGCACAATCTCCTCAATGTGAAATTTGCCCTGTATTAGACGTATGTCGGGAAGGTCAAAAAAGAATGAGGAGGAAGAGGAAGGTTGCCGAAGAAAAAGAATGATTTTTATGCTTTTTTTAATGAACACCATTCCACATCTTTCACACTTCTAACATTTGAACAATTGCTAGAAGAATGGAGGCCATTACAAAATTCATTGGAGCAGCTATTCGTAGAGCGCCATAATGAATCCATTTTACAGCAAATGAATAAAGGAATTCAGGTCTTTATGTATGCCCTCTACATAGCCAATCAACAATCATTAACAAATGCTCCTATTGAAGAGTGGGGGGACGTAAGTGATGGCTTCTATGTAACGCCGATTAATTTAAAAGAACGATTGCTTTTCGTCATGGAGAATCGGACAATTCATCACGCATACATACAATTAAATCAACTTTATAGCGAACTTCTAAAAAAATATGCTGTTCATAAAGCAAAAAACAAATCGCATCGGGAATAACTCCGATGCGATTTGTTTTGTTAGATTACTTCTTTTAATGTTTCAGTTGAATTCCGCAGGGCAGGAGGGATGACACTCGTTCGATTTGGTTTTTCATTTCCTTCTTCATTCTGTTCATCATCCTCACCATCTCCAGAGTTCTCATCCTCATCAATATCTTCGTCTTCCTCATCTTCATTTGGAGAAGTAGATGGATCCTCTTCATCATCGCTTGGAATATCAACGCTAACAGAAGCTGGCTTACTTTCGACATCTTCATTTACTGCAACGACCTCAAATGTATACGTAGTACCACGAGTAACATCTTGTATTGTTGTCGTTAGCTCATCCGTTGAGCCAAGTGAGGTTGTGTCACCGCCATCAACCGACATGTTTATTTCAAAGCTTACTTCGCCTTCGCTTGAGTGCTGCCATGAGAGCGTAATCGAATTAGATTCTTCATCATAGTTTGCACTTAAGCCGGACGGTGCTTCTAGTTCATCATAAACCTGTGAGATTTCGCTTGGCTCCGTGCCTCGTACGAACAACTCGTACGTAATTTTGTCTTTCGGAGTAAATTCACTCGGTTTTTTCTCTGTCCCAATTTCAAGTGGCACCTCAACAACAGAATTTGGCTTTTTGAAATCAGGGGTTTCAATTCCTTGAGAAGCATGAGACAACACATTTTTTACAATATTTTGAGCGATCCGGCTACCAATTTCATTTTTAATATATGTCTCTTGTGTCGTTTCACGGTAACCCGTCCATACAGCAGCTGAGTATCTTGTCGTATAGCCTGCAAACCAACCATCTGATGTTCCATTGCCACGTATGCCTTCCTTCAGGTTCGTTGTACCCGTCTTTCCGGCCATCGGCAACGAAGGGACACGACCGCGCGTTCCTGTACCGCTTTGGACAACGGTTTTTAACATATCTGTCACCATATACGCCGTGTAGTCACTCATTGCTGCTACAGGCTCTGGTGTATTATTTATTTCTCGACCATCAGGGTAAACAATTTTTCTTACTAAATGGGGCTTATTGTAAATCCCCTCATTTCCAAATGTTGCAAAGGCTCCAGCTAACTGTAGTGGAGAAATACCATGTTCAAAACCACCAATAGCATAAGAGGGAGTAATTTCATTTTCCTCAAGGGGAATTCCAAGATTTTCTGAGAATTCTTGGACTTTTTCAACTCCAACTTCTAAAAACGAATTTACTGCTGGAACGTTATACGACCATTCTAATGCGTTTCGCATAGACACTTGTCCTCGATGTTGACGATCCCAGTTACGAATTTCATGGCCGCCAATGACTAACTTTTCATCTTTAATTAATTTTCCAGTTGACCATTTTAAATGCTCGATAACTGGGCCATAAGAAAGGATTGGCTTAATGGCTGAACCTGGTTGTCTCTGGGTATCCGTTGCAAAATTCCAGCCTCTCTCGGTTTTCTCTTGATCCTCTAATTCCTCCTCACGACCGCCACCAACCGCTCGTACAGCACCGGTTTCAGTATCAAGAAGAACAACCCCTGCTTGAAATTTATCATCGGGGAAATTACCATCATCATCTAAGATTCCTTCAACATGCTCTTGAGCTTTCACATCTAATGTCGTATGAATCGTTAAGCCACTCTCATAAATGTCTCGAGAAGATAGCCCATCGATTTGTTCAACCTCTTTAAAAACTTGATTAATAAACGCTTCATACTTTGTTGCTTGCTTTTCCTTCACATTCAAAAGCTTAGCAACTTCAATTGCTTTTCCTTCTTCAGCTTGCGCTTCGTTAATAAAACCATATTTAACCATTGCAGAAATAACAGTATCTCTTCGTTTTTGGGCAGCCTCTGGATTTGTCGTTGGATCTAAGTAGTGAGGGCGTTGTGGAAGCCCTGCTAAAAGGGCTGCTTCTGAAACTGTTAATTCATCCAATTCTTTTTGGAAGTAAGTATCAGCCGCAGTTTTAATCCCGTAGGCGCCTTTACCGTAATAAATTTTATTTAAATACATTTCTAAAATTTGTTCCTTTGAATATTGGCGTTCCAACTTTACAGCTAAATAGGCTTCCTGCACTTTTCGTTTAATTGTTTTTTCAGGTGTCAAAAATGAACGTTTAATAACTTGTTGACTAATTGTACTCGCACCTTCAGAGCCATAACCTCCTCTTAAGTTAGCAATAACTGCTCCGAAAATTCTTCGGATATCGAGACCGAAATGCTCTCGAAAACGGACATCTTCAATTGCCAACGTTGCATCTTGAACAAGTTCAGGTATTTCTTGAATGGAGACAACTTCTCGGTTTTCAACACCGGACATCGTTGCAACTTCTTCATCTTCTTTATCGAGTATATTTGATGAAATAGGGTCCTTTAATAGCTCTGGATTAAGCTCTGGTGTCCCTTTTAACATAGCTAGGACAGTCACTGTTCCAATTACAAACATTGCTAAAAAGACAATGGCGATTATTGTAAATATACGTTTAGCTAAACCTTTTTTGTTTTTCTTTGGTTTTCGCATTCCTTTTCGTCGCTCTGCTCTAGAACGATATTGTTCACTCATTGTTGGTTCCTGCCTTTCGGAAAGGTAGTTTCTAATTTAATCAAAATAAATTTTATCAATTATAGTTAAATAGTCAATTCTCGGTTGATACCGTACTGGAACACGATCAGCATGACTTTCTATAAATGCAAGTGGAATTGATTTGCGCCCGTCAGCTAGGTGATCATCCCAATATTTAAAAAGGTGTTCTCCTTGAAGTATGAAAATGGAATCACTGTCAACAAATTTTAAAATTACAAAACAAATACCACCTTGAGCCGTCACATTTTTCATATGTTCAATTTGATGACTATGAAAGTTATTAAGGGGAAAAGATGTTTTGTTTCTTGTTTCTTTTGCTTCAAAATCAATATACTTCCCTCTATAAATACCGTTATAGTCAGTCGTTGCGGCTGTTTTAAAATAAGCCTCAGTAATAACTGCTGCACTTCGTTTTGGATAATCTACATTTACTATTTGAATCGGTGTTGGCTTTTTGTGAATAACGGCTTTGCCAATTTGTAAGTAATATTCATTTGTTGTATTTAAGTCCTTCTCTAATGTCATACCCCGATTTCCGAAATTTACTGTAGGGTTTCTGTTATTATTTCTTCTCGCTACATTCGTATACTTTTTTCCATTAGGATAATGGAACATACTATTACTCCTTTAAATTAAACTATGACAATATAATAAAACAACTAGAACAAGTCTTTTATACTTATTCTCTGACTTGATTTTACCTTTGATTTTCAAAAAAGCAAACTAATAATGCTTAAAAAATGTGACAAAATTGCACTTTCTTTGCCGAATGTTTACTAGTTTTGTCATGCAGGAAGGGACTTATGAAGAGGCGTAGAATAGTGGACAATACTAAAGTATCTAAGGAGGAATATAAGGTGAAAATGGCACTCAAAACTAAAGAAGTGTCACGTGAGCTAGACGTGAACCCTACGACTGTCCAGAGGTGGGTAAAGTATTTTGATATTCCTTGTAAAAAAAATGATTTAGGGCATTATTTATTTGATGATACAAGTATTTTACACCTAAAACAGATAAAACAACAATTAAGTTTAGGTTTACCAATGGCACAGGTTGAACTGACACATACTTTTAATCCAAAAGCAAAGCAGAATGAACCAGACCATAATATTCAGACTGTTCTATCTAAACTAGAAGAGATGGCTAACCGTTTAGAATTTGTCGAAACACAATTAGAAGAAAAAGCAACAAATGTTGTAAACGTTCAACTTTTACAACACCGAAGAGAATTAGAAGGGATTTATAAAACTGTCGATGATATGAAGGCAACAATCGAAAACTTAAAAATGAACAATTCAGAGAGCCAAGTGAAACATCCTTTTAAAGCAAACAAGAATCCAAAACGAAAAAGAAAATGGCAAGCAAGCTTCTTAAATTTATTTTAATAACACAAAAATGAAAAAACTATTCAGGAGGTACTGAGATTTGATAAGATTAACATAATGTTCACTTGAGTTGGAGGTATATTTTTGGACGAAAATAGCAAACGTTCCTTATATGACATAACAAAACAATTAGCACAATTAAATGATCATGCAGCAAAACGATATAGTGAAGTGAAGGATGATGAAAACTATGTTGTTGATTTCTACAATGAAGTAAAACCATTTGCAGATGAAGTATTGGAGATTGCAAATGAATGGAAAAAAGAAACTTTAGCGTGGTTGAAACAAAATAAAATTCAATATCTTTATCCGATGCAAATAGAAGATACTTATGAAAATTTATTATTTATTTCCGTCAAAGCTTTTCAAACAGATACACGAGCAAGACGGTTTAATGAAAGGATAAAGTCGATTGATTATGTATTACACAAGATTTTAAACCAACTAAATTAGATTTTTTTGACAATACTGGTGAAAAACCAGTATTTTTTTATTTTAAAAATGAGCTTATTTACGTATATACACCTCTGAGAGCTGATTATTCATCATATGACGCTATTGGCTCTCTGATCATTTTAATCGCTCGATCATCATGTATTATGCTATAACATGTTGATCTTAGAAGGACTATAGCGAAGTTATTAGTAGCAAACCGCTCTCTAATTACGTGAGTTTATCCTCTATAATGAATAATCGCTGCACAACGATATTAAACGCTTTTGCAATTTCCAATCGTTCCCTTTATGCTGTCAAATAACGTTGTTCTTTTGAAGGTTGGAGGTGAGAAACACTGGATAAAACAATAACGATAGAGCCATTACCTCAAACAAGCGAAGCCACCTTTACTTTTAGAGAGCCGACAGAAAATGATGGTAGTGGGATGTTTACACTAGTTAAAAATACAAACGTCCTCGACGTAAATTCAGCCTATAGTTATTTGATGTGGGGCAAATATTTTAGTAAGACCTCAATCATTGCAGAGGTGGAAAATGAATTAGTCGGGTTTATTTCGGGCTTTATTCAGCCAAGTGCTCCAGATACTTTATTTGTGTGGCAAGTTGCAGTTGATGAGTCCCAAAGAGGAAAAGGTCTCGCAACAAAGCTACTCAAAAAGCTGTTACATCAGCTGGAGAACGACAATATACGTTATGTGGAAGCAACTGTCACTCCGTCAAATCTTGCTTCTGCAAACCTTTTTAAAGGATTAGCTGATAAATTAAATACTCAATGTGAAATTTCAACTTGTTTTTCTTCTACTCAGTTTCCCGACTCTTCACATGAAGATGAGTTGACTTATCGAATTGGTCCGATTAGCCAGTAAGTAAATTGATTCAGTTTCGATAAAATTATTGGAGGTATGTAAACTTAATGACAACTGTTAAAGAAAAATCCGAAGTCGATCTTGGTATTTTTGATAAGTATGAATCAGAGGTAAGAAGTTATAGCCGTAGCTTCCCGACTGTGTTTAAAAAAGCAAAAGGCTACAAAGTGTGGGACGTAGACAATAAAGAGTATATTGACTTTTTTGCTGGTGCGGGAACATTAAATTATGGGCACAACAATGACAATATGAAGCAACTATTAATTGATTATTTAGAAGAAGATTCAATTACCCATAGTTTAGACATGGCGACTGTTGCACGTGGGGAATTTTTAGAACGTTTCAATGATATCATTCTTAAACCTCGTAACTTTGATTATAAAGTTATGTTTCCTGGGCCAACTGGAACAAATACAGTTGAAAGTGCTTTAAAGCTTGCTAGGAAAGTAACGGGCCGTGAGACAGTACTAAGCTTTACGAATGCATTCCATGGTATGACAATCGGTTCTTTATCCGTTACGGGTAACTCATTTAAACGTGTTGGTGCAGGAGTCCCTCTGAGCCATAGTATTTCAATGCCATTTGATGATTATTTCGAAAATGGAAACTCTATTGAATACATCGAGAGATTTTTAGAAGATAGTGGAAGCGGTATAGATTTACCAGCAGCGATAATTTTAGAAACTGTTCAAGGTGAAGGCGGAATCAACGCCGCAAGTTACGAATGGCTAAAGAAGATCGAAGCTCTGTGCAGAAGATTCGATATATTGCTAATTGTGGATGATGTTCAAGCAGGTTGCGGAAGAACCGGAACATTTTTCAGTTTTGAGCCTGTAGGGATTTACCCAGATATCGTTTGTTTATCAAAGTCAATTGGTGGCTATGGATTACCGATGGCACTAACTTTGATCAAGAAAGAGTACGACATTTGGGATCCAGCAGAGCATAACGGTACATTCCGTGGAAACAATTTAGCTTTTATTGCGGCTTCTGAAGCACTTAGTTATTGGGAAACTGATGAATTTACAAATAGTATCGATGAGAAATCAAAAATAATGAGTGAATTTATTAATCGCATAGTCGACGAATATAAAGAATTAAATGCTGAAAAAAGAGGCCGCGGATTAATGCAAGGAGTAGCTTGTGATCGTGAAGGCCTTGCAGAAAAAATCTGTGCCGAAGCGTTTGAGAGAGGCCTATTAATGGAAACGTCAGGACCGAGTGACGAAGTGTTTAAATTCTTACCCCCTTTAATTATTGATAAAGAAGGTCTTGAACAAGGGTTTGACATCGTAGAAGAAAGTATTAAGGCTGTTTTAAATAAATAAACTGGGATTGGAGATTAACTAATGATCGTTCGTAACTTAGAAGATATACTAGATACAGAAAATGATGTAAAAGCAGAAACATGGGCAAGTCGTCGTTTCTTATTAAAAAAAGATGGAATGGGTTTTTCTTTCCATGAGACCACTATTTACGCAGGAACCGAAACGTATATTTGGTATAAGAACCATTTAGAGGCGGTTTATTGTGTTGGTGGTGAAGGGGAAATAGAAACGATTGAAGATGGAAAAATTTATCCAATAAAAGATGGAACGATGTACGCATTAGATAAGCATGATAAGCACTATCTTCGTGCAAAAACAGATTTGCGTTTAATCTGTGTCTTCAATCCTCCACTTACAGGTAGAGAAGTACATGATGAAGACGGTGTCTATCCATTATTGGATGACTAATACAAAGCAAAAAACAGTTGTTCAATTGTGAACAACTGTTTTTTGTTATGCTATTTATATTAAAATAAAGTATTATTAGCAAAGTGCGTCTTGAAGGAATAGGCACAATATAAAATAGACGGTGATCATATAATGGAGGAAATTAAAACATTATCTGAAGTGAAAGAAGTGCTACAACGTAACATGCTTGTCATGCTCTTCATATCACAACCGAATTGTTCAGTTTGTGTATCTCTCTTGCCACAAGTAAAGTTACTTCTAAATAAATTCCCTAACATCATTGCTGTGAAGATTAATACGGAAGAGATTCAAGAAATAGCAGGAGAATATCTCATTTTTACCGTACCCGCCATTCTTCTGTTTGTAAATGGAAAAGAAGTGTTAAGGAAAGTAAGGTTTGTACCAATGAAAGAGCTTGAATCAGACTTAACAAACTTCATGCAGGCAATTGAATAAATGAAAACCTAAAAAAGCTAGAACATAATTAGACGAATACGTGATATCCGTCTAATGCATCACATATGGTATTACAAATGAAAAAGAATTTTAACAGTTTGTAACTATAAAATGGTTGGCTGTCCTATGACGTGTCGGGATAGGTGGACATATAGTAATAGTGTATCCTAGATTAAAGGGAGGAGATTAGATATGGCTTGGTTCCCTCGTAGAGAACAACCTAGGCCTAGACCAATGACAGCGCGACCTATCGTTTGCCCGACAAAAACAATTGAAGAAGACATCTATGAGCCTGTCATCGTTCCGGTAATTCACCCGACACACACACGATATAACCATCATAAGATTTACGAATATCAACATCATTGTCCGCATACAGTATCACACCACACGAACGTCTCTCACAAACATGTCAATTGCAGTTGTCCTGGTCGTCGAGGCCGTTGGTAACTTAATTAAGAACTGTTTGAGACACTCATAGTGGAAACTAACTGAGAACGGACCTGACACAGAGGTTCGTTCCTTTTCTCTAACTCAAAATTGACAATTTCGTTAGCATCTGAAAAAATAAGATTAAATGTAATGAACTAGTGAGGTGGCCAGATGAAAGTTGATAACATGATTCAATTAACTCCAAAAGATGTTTTAGAAAAAGATTTTAAAACTGGTCTTCGTGGTTATAAACAAGATGAAGTAGATAAATTTCTTGATATCGTTATTAAAGATTATGAACGTTTCCAAATTGAGTTAGAAAAAATGCAAAATGAGAATACCCGCTTAAAAAGAGAGTTAAATAAACTAAATGAACTACAAAAGCGCTCAAATACATCAACTGGCAATACAAATTATGACATTTTAAAGCGTCTATCTAATTTAGAAAAGCACGTCTTCGGAAGTAAATTATATGAGGATTAATTTAGACATATGTTGCAATACTATTATTATTGTTATATAATGAAGAATGGTCACTACGTTAGTAACGCTTGGGTAATCGCTGCATTTTTAAAAATGTAGAGGAAAGTCCATGCTCGCACGGTCTGCGATGACCGTAGTGTTCGTGCCTAATGAAACAATAAGTTAGGGTAATTTGGTTTCGACTGAATTAACGGCAGGGACAACACCTAAGTCAATTTTGATATGGTGTTTCAACCTATAAAGGTGCCACAGTGACGTAGTTCTCATGGAAACATGAGAGGTGGAACGAGGTAAACCCCACGAGTGAGAAACCCAAAATTTGGTAGGGGAGCTTTCTCAAAGGAATTGAACGGAGAGAAAGCCGGCTTTATTGCCGGAGATAGATGATTACCACCAAAGTACGAGGTTGTATCCGTATGCAGTACGATGGTACAAAACATGGCTTATAGAGCGTTACTAACTTGACTATTCTAGTACAAGTCCTTTCTTAATTAAAGGACTTTTTTTTATAAACATTATTTGCTATTTTATTACTTACATGAAGAGAATAGATTAACTAATTGGAGCTAATACAATGAATAAATTTACATTGATTGCCACTGCTGCAATGGGCATAGAAGCACTCGTTGCAAGAGAAGTGCGCGCGCTCGGCTTTGACAATGTCCAAGTTGATAACGGAAGAGTAACATACGAGTCAGATGCGCAAGGCATTTGCCGCTCAAATTATTGGTTACGAACTGCAGATAGAATTAAATTAGTTGTTGGTGAGTTTAAAGCAACAAGCTATGATGAATTATTTGAAAAAACGAAGGCATTACCGTGGGCTGATATATTACCAATCGACGCAGAATTCCCTGTCATTGGACGTTCTGTACAATCGAAGCTCTATAGTGTTCCAGATTGCCAAGCGATCGTTAAAAAGGCAGTCGTCGAAAGCTTAAAACAAAAGCATAATATTTCTTGGTTTGAAGAGAGCGGCTCCTTTTACCGGATTGAAGTTGCCTTACATAAAGATATCGCTACGCTTACAATTGATACGAGTGGAGATGGACTTCATAAACGAGGGTATCGAGCTTTGCATAATATTGCACCATTAAAAGAAACGCTAGCAGCAGCAATGATTATGCTTACCAACTGGCGGCACGATAAACCTTTTGTCGATCCATTCTGTGGTTCAGGAACAATACCAATTGAAGCTGCCATGATTGGTCAAAATATAGCACCTGGCTTCAACCGAAACTTTGCTTCCCAAAATTGGGCAATTATTCCACCTACCGTATGGAGACAAGCAGAAGAAGAGGTTGAGGATTTAGCAAAATACGATCGAAAACTCGAGATAACAGGATCGGACATTGATCATAAAATGATTGAGCTATCTATACATAATGCAGCTGAAGCAGGTTTATCTGAACTGATCCAGTTTAAACAGATGCAAGTCAAAGACTTTAATACGAATAAAGAAGGTGGAGCCATCGTATGTAATCCGCCTTATGGGGAAAGAATCGGTGACCGAGAAGAAGTTGAGCAACTTTACCGAGATATGGGCGACACATTCCGTAAATTCCCAACTTGGTCAGTATACACATTAACTTCTAATGAAAGATTTGAAAAGCTTTATGGAAAGCAAGCAACAAGAAAGCGCAAACTGTATAACGGAAATATTAAAACTGATTATTATCAATTTTTTGGGAAAAGACCTAGGAATTAATTCTCATCTTTGGTAAATAATGATTACATCATATATACTTCAGGGTAGTACACTACCTAAGAGGTGATATTGTGGCTGAAAATGTAGAGGAAACAATTAAAAAAGTAATTAATGAAAAGAACAGAATTGCTGTCGTTGGCTTGTCCGACAATCCAGAACGAACATCTTACAGCGTAACAGAAGCGATGAAAAATGCTGGATATGAAATCATTCCTGTCAATCCAATGATAAATGAGTGGCTCGGAATTCCAGCTGTTTCTTCGTTAAAGGACATCGATGGTCACGTTGAAGTCGTTAATGTCTTTCGACAAAGTAAATTTTTACCCGATATTGCCAAAGAAACAGTTGAAATAGGCGCTGATGTTCTTTGGGCCCAACTCGGTGTCGAGAATGAAGAAGCTAAACAATATGCTGAAGAAAATGGAGTCACCGTCATAATGGATCGTTGCATCAAAGTAGAGCACGCTAAGTACAAAAATAAAATATAACAAAGAAACTCGGCCTTTGCCGGGTTTTCTTTTTCACGAAATGTTAATGTATTTCAACAACATATGTGCTATTCTATTATGGACTTTTGACTTAACGGAAAAATGGAAACGTGCGTTCCCTTATGATAAACTTAAGTTATTGCAATTTCTTGTTACTGAAAGGAGTTCGACTTGTTACATGACAAATTACACTGAATACACAGATGATACAATTCAAGTACTTGAAGGGCTAGAAGCGATTAGAAAACGACCTGGAATGTATATTGGGAGTACAGATAGCAGAGGCTTACATCATCTTGTATATGAAATTGTAGACAACTCCGTTGATGAAGCATTAGCTGGCTTTGGAAACAAAATTACCGTGACGATTCATCAAGATAACAGCATAAGTATTAGCGATGAAGGTAGAGGGATGCCTGTCGGGATGCATGAATCCGGTAAGCCAACACCAGAAGTCATCTTAACGGTCCTCCACGCTGGTGGAAAGTTTGGACAAGGCGGCTACAAAACAAGTGGTGGCCTTCACGGTGTTGGAGCTTCTGTAGTGAATGCGCTTAGCGAGTGGCTTAATGTAACTATCCATAGAGGAGGACAATCGTACAAACAACGGTTTGAGAACGGCGGTAATCCCGTCACGACCCTTGAAGTAATAGGAAAAACGCGAAAATCGGGAACAACAATCCAATTTAAACCCGACCCAACCATTTTTGCGGTCACTACCTTTAATTATGATACGTTGAGTGAGCGCTTACGAGAAGCTGCTTTTTTAATGAAAGGCCTAGAAATAAAGCTTGTCGATGAGCGCAATGATAAAAGTGAAAGCTTCTACTTTGAAACAGGAATAGAAGCCTTTATTGATTATTTAAACGAAGATAAAGAAACACTCCATCCTGTCGTTATGTTTGAAGGTACACATGGAAATATTCAAGTTGAGTTCGCCTTTCAATATAACGATGGCTTTACTGAAAACATTTTATCTTTTGTAAATAATGTGCGAACAAAAGATGGAGGAACACATGAGTCTGGTGCAAAAACTGCCATGACTCGAGTGATTAACGATTACGCCCGAAAAACTCAGCTTTTAAAGGAAAGAGATAACAATTTAGACGGCAATGATATTCGTGAAGGATTTACAGGCATCATTTCAGTTAAGATTTCTGAAGATAAATTACAATTTGAAGGACAAACAAAAGGAAAACTTGGAACGAGTGAGGCACGCTCTGCTGTTGATGCAGTCGTATCAGAGAAGCTCTCTTATTTTCTTGAGGAAAACCCACAATCAGCTGAGATGCTTATCAAAAAGGCAATACGTGCCACACAAGCTAGGGAAGCCGCAAGAAAGGCAAGAGAAGACGCACGTTCAGGAAAGAGAAATAGAAGGGGAGATGCGCTTTTAAGCGGAAAATTAACGCCTGCCACTTCGAGGAATACTGACCGTAATGAACTTTATTTAGTTGAAGGTGATTCCGCCGGAGGCTCAGCAAAGCAAGGTAGAGATCGCCGTTTTCAAGCGATCCTTCCACTACGTGGAAAAGTAATCAACACCGAAAGAGCAAGTTTAGAAGATATATTCAAAAACGAAGAAATTAATACGATTATTCATGCAATTGGAGCTGGGGTTGGTCCTGACTTTGAATTAGAGGATGTTAATTACGATAAAGTAATCATTATGACTGATGCTGATACTGACGGTGCCCACATTCAAGTTTTACTACTTACGTTTTTCTATCGTTATATGAAACCATTAATTGAAGCAGGTAAAGTTTTTATTGCACTGCCTCCTCTTTACAAAGTTAGTAAAGGAAGTGGCAAAAAAGAAAAAGTGCAATATGCTTGGAATGAAGATGATCTTGAGAAAGCAATTAAAGTAGTTGGAAAGGGCTATTCCATTCAACGTTATAAAGGCTTAGGAGAAATGAATGCTGATCAACTGTTTGAAACAACAATGAATCCGGAGACAAGAACATTAATTCGAATCAATATTGAAGATGTCGCACGTGCAGAACGAAGAGTAACCGTTTTAATGGGGAATAAAGTTGAACCAAGACGACAATGGATTGAATCAAATGTACAATTTGGTTTAAATGAAGAAACAAATATACTAGACAACGAGAATTTACAGCTTGAATTAGAACTTAAGTAAGGGTGATGATTAGGTGACTCAAGCAGAAAAGTTTCTTGAACTACCTTTAGAAGAAGTAATGGGTGACCGATTTGGTCGCTATAGTAAATATATTATTCAAGATCGTGCCTTACCTGATGCACGAGATGGCTTAAAACCAGTACAGAGAAGAATTCTATATGCCATGCATCAAGATGGAAACACGGCCGATAAGCCATACCGAAAAGCTGCAAAAGCGGTTGGAAATGTGATTGGGAATTTCCATCCACACGGTGATTCCTCGGTCTATGATGCAATGGTCAGAATGAGTCAATCATGGAAAGTAAGGTATGAATTAATCGAAATGCATGGAAACAACGGAAGCATTGACGGCGATCCTCCGGCTGCTATGCGTTACACTGAGGCGAGAATAGCACCAATATCATCACAATTACTACGTGATATCGAAAAGCAAACCGTTGAATTCGCACCTAACTTTGATGATTCAATGGAAGAACCAGTCGTCCTACCTGCTATGTTTCCTAATTTACTTGTTAATGGTTCGACAGGAATTTCTGCTGGTTATGCAACAGAAATTCCACCTCATCAACTAGGTGAAGTGATCGACGCAGTCATTATGCAATTAGAAAACCCCGACTGCTCTCTTGACGAGCTTATGACAGTAATAAAAGGACCAGACTTTCCAACAGGTGGAATTATTCAAGGTGTCGATGGAATTAAAAAAGCTTACGAAAGTGGGAAAGGACGGATTGTCGTTCGTGGCGTAGCGACAATTGAAAGCGTAAGAGGTGGCCGAGAACAAATTATAATTACTGAAATCCCCGCGGATGTAAATAAGGCAAATCTCGTAAAAAAAATCGATGAACTACGACTTGATCGGACGGTTGAAGGAATTGCCGAAGTCCGAGACGAAACAGATCGTACAGGTTTAAGAATTGTTATTGAATTAAGAAGAGACGCAGCTGCAAATGGAATTTTAAATTATTTATATAAAAACACTGATTTACAAGTGACCTATAACTTTAATATGGTCGCGATCTATAATAAAACACCTAAGCTTATGGGATTAAAAAAACTTTTAAACGCATATATCGAACATCAAAAAGAGGTCGTTACGAATCGGTCACAGTTTGACTTACAAAAAGCAAAAGAACGATTTCATATAGTCGAAGGGCTAATCAAAGCAATTTCGATATTGGATGATGTCATTGCCACGATACGCCAATCGAAAGATAAGCAAGATGCTAAGAAGCGATTACAGGAGCAATTTGC
>DKGO01000159.1 GCA_002453315.1 Caryophanales bacterium UBA6768
TTTTCACTTGCACAATCAGATCATTCAGCAATGGAAACAAGATGTGCCATTGTGGAAATAAAACCTGATGGCAATGTTCATATTACATCGACAACACAAGCCCCATACGGTATAAAAAAGGAATTTAGTGAAATTTTCAACCTCGAAGAGGGAAAAATCGTTGCCAAAGCACCATTTGTTGGTGGAGCCTTCGGTGGAAAAGTCGCAATCCAACTAGAATTAATTGCCTATTTAGCTTCAAAGGCAGTTGGAGGAAAAAAGGTAAAACTATTATATACAAGGGAACAAGATATGCTGACTGCACCTGTCCGGATGGGACTTGAAGCTAACATCGAATTAGGGGCAACAAAGGAAGGAAAATTAACATTTACCGAAATTACATATTTAATAGATACAGGGGCATATGCAGATAAAGGAACATTACTAACAAAAGCTGTTGCAGCAACTTGTACAGGTCCATATCAGATTGATCACGTATCTTGTGATGCGAAATGTGTCTATACTAATCATCCGTATATAACAGCTTATCGCGGATTTAGTCATTCGGAAATTCTATTCGTTTTTGAAAGGGCCATGGACATTCTTGCGCGTAAACTGGGAATTGACCCGTTGGAATTTCGCCAAAAAAATGCTATCAAAAAGGGACACACTTCCCCGACACAAACTTTATTAAACGAGAGTTCAGTTGGTGATTTATCGGGTTGTATTAAGCAATTAAAGGAATCCATGAATTGGCAAGAGGAAATGATTATCCCAATCAATGATAGAAAAATACGAGCTAAAGGAATATGCTGTTCATGGAAAACTTCTACCATTTCAGGAGCAAGTTCTGGTGTTCTGTTGCCTTTTAATGCTGATGGAAGTGTGAATATTTTATCCGGAATTGTTGAAATTGGGATGGGAACAAAAACTGTTCTTGCTCAATTACTTGCCGAAAGACTTAAAATGGACGTGAATAAAATCCATGTCTTGATGGAAGTTGATACAGGGGCCATTCCAGAACATTATAAAACAGTAGCGAGCAGAGGTACGTTGCTCGCGGGACGAGCATTATTAAAGGCAGCTGATGATGCCGTGGAACAGTTAAGAGATATTGCATCACGGGTATTAGTCTGTTCGCCGGAGGATTTGGAGGTTGGCTATGAAAAAGTATATGTCCGTGATGATCCGAGTACATATGTATATGTAAAAGATGTTTGTTACGGATATCAATACCCAAATGGCCATTCGATAGGGGGTCAAGTCATTGGCAGGGGAAATTATACGATTAGACATTTGACTCACCTTGACCCACAAACGGGAGAGGGAAAAACCGGTCCGGAATGGACAGTAGGTGCTCAAGGGGTTGAGATTGAATTCGATACTAGAGATTTAACGTATAAAATTTTAAAAGCCTATTCAGTCATTGATATCGGAAAAGTTTTAAACGAGAAAACTGCTCTTGGACAAGTAATGGGTTCAATGAGCATGGGATTAAACCATGCAAGTGCTGAAACTTTCGCTTTCGCTGAAGACGGGACAATACAAATGCCCACCTTAAGGACATATGGTTCCTTTCGCTATGGAGATCATCCCCTGTATGTAGCCTCCTTTTTAAAAACAGCCCATCTTGATGGTCCCTACGGAGCCCGTGGTGTTGGTGAGCATGCTTTAATTGGAATGCCTGCCGCATTAGCCAACGCCCTATCAAATGCAACTGGACACGAATTGAACAAATTACCTTTAACTCCTGAATATATTTGGCAGGAAAAGGCTGGTGCGAAAGAAGGATGATTTCATACAATTTCGACTATTTTCAACCAACATCCGTTCAGGAAGCAGTTGATACATATTTTACATTGCTTGATGAAGGGAAAAATCCAGTCTATTTTTCTGGGGGAACTGAAATCATTACATTGGGGCGTGTAAATAAAATCACCACCGATGCCGTCATTGATATAAAAAAAATCCCCGAGTGTCAAATTTTCCAAAAGAACCATGACTTTCTTATCTTGGGAGCGGCATTACCCTTATCATATATCGAGGATAAAAATAAGTACCCCTTATTGGATAAGGTCATTGCAGAAATTGCTGATCATACGGCACGTAATAAGATAACCTTGGGTGGAAATATTTGTGCCAATATTATTTACCGTGAAGCTGTACTGCCGCTTTTATTAACTGATAGTAAGGTGGTCATTGCAACTCGGGAAGGATTGCTGGAAAAGCCGATTAATGATATTTTTCATAAAAGTTTACAATTACATGATGGAGAAGTACTTATTCAATTGAAGGTTGACACAAATATGTTAAAATTGCCTTTTTACACTGTCAAAAAACGACGCCAATGGGGTGTTGGGTATCCTTTAATCACTATTGCTGCAGTAGAAAAAGAAGGAGAAATCAGGACTGCCTTCAGTGGTTTATGTGAATTCCCTTTCCGAAGTTTAGAAATGGAGAAGTACTTAAATGACCATCATTTGGGGGCGGAGGATAGAATTGCCAAAGCCATGAAACATATACCTGGGGAAATTTTAGATGATGTCCACGGGACGGCTGAATACCGGGAATTTGTCTTAAAAAATATTTTACTTGATAGTCTTCATGCTTTGGAAAGTGGGGATAAATAAAATGGATGAACAAACAATCACGGTACAAATTAATGGTCGTGAACGCTCTTTTCACGCACGAAATGCTGATACATTACTTTATGTTTTACGAGAAAAGCTCGGATTAACGGGGGCAAAACCAGGCTGCTTGAATGGTGATTGTGGCGCATGTACAGTTATAGTAGATGGGAAAGCGATGAAGTCATGCCTAATGCTTGCTGTAGAGTCAATGAATAAAAATGTGCTGACGATTGAGGGGCTTGAGGAGGAACCAATCCAGTCACAGTTTATTGAAAACTTTGCCTTTCAATGTGGCTATTGTACACCGGGTTTTATTATGAATTGTCACTCCTTAATTAATAACTATCCAGATGCTCAGGATGATGTCATTAAAAAACATCTTGAATCTAACATTTGCCGCTGTACAGGGTATGCTGAAATTGAAACAGCCATAAAATCTGCTTTG
>DKGO01000160.1 GCA_002453315.1 Caryophanales bacterium UBA6768
TACCTATAATTTATTTATCATACAACAACATTGTATTTTTAACATATAGACAAATTTCTTTAAAATAAAAAAAGCATCTTCATAGAGAAAAAAATGCTTTAGGATTTACCTCTTAGAAAGAGTCTATATTCTATGTACCAAATTATAAAATTCATACGATGAAATCTATTTTGTGGCGTTTTTGGTGGGGATCTATATCAAATCATCCCTTTTTTATACTCTTTACAACAAACCAAAAACCTGTCAAATCAACGAAAACACTCAAATAAGGTTATACCTTTATTCCCATTCAATCGTACATATCATAACATGGAGTGTTGTCACAACAGCCTCTGCAAGGGCTTCGTTCTAGGTGGGATTTACTCCGCATCTCCCCACATGGTAGATTTCATAGTATTCGTAATACTTTGATTACCAATAAAATCAAACTGTTTTTCACTAGCTGTTTCTATCTTCACATTACCTGTCATTACCTCTGCGATTGACTCATCCAAACCCGACCACATATGAGAATAATGTCTCAATGTCATCTCAGGCAATGAATGATCCTTTCTTTTTGAAAGAATAAGTACAGAAACATTAAACTCATTAATTAAGTAACTTGCATGTGAATGTCTTAACCCCTTAGCAGATATAGGAATAACACCTGCTAATTTTGCTTAACGATTCATTATATTGGCAATTAACGATTTCGTCACGGGTCAACCGTCATAACTAATAATGAAATCAACCTTAGCAAACTGTCCTTGCCTTTTCTTCCAAGCCTTCAAAATCTGAATTGTATCATCATCCAAAGTAAGAACCCTTCTACCCATCTCCTAAAATAATGTGATCGAGTATTTCAATTCCTACGACTTTTCCTTCTTCTATAAGCTTTCTCGTCACATGAATATCTTCCTGACTCGGCTCAGGATCTTATCAAGAGTAAGATAGTTGAAACGCTATCAAATCAATAGATCCACTTAGAACAGATGTCTTTTAAGTGTTGTTTTGTTATCCTTCAAAGTAGGATTTTTCAAGAAAAAAGCTGAAAGATACGTGCAGGTAAACAATCAGCTTTTTATAATCATTATAATTTTTATAGCGAGAACAACCGTTTCAATTACAGTTTGTAAACATAAAACTATAACAAGTTCTCCCTATAAATTATATCTCAAGTGTAACAGCATCTAAGGAATTTAACTTCTCTAAAACCTCAGTTTTAATTTTATCAAAATATTCATTGTTTTTAATAATCTCATTTTGAACTAAAAGATCTGGATTTCCATCCTTATCTATTGGAATAATTATTTCTACGTCTTTTATTATACTGACTGTGACCCGCTTGTTTTGTTCTCCTATCGCATGGCTTTTCAATATAGAAGATAAATATCTGTATAAATACTCAAGCTTTATTCTATTTTTATATTTATTGTCTAAAACTAGAGCTCCACAGTGGGTTGTCATACTAAATTTTCCTTCTCTCATAAAAACCGTTCCTGCATAGACACCATCAGTAGTCCAAGTCAAACATTTTACATCATGATCAAATGTGTTAATTTTACCTATTTCACCTTCATCAATGGTCTGTGACGAGTAAACAGGATAATTTCCTCTATTTTCATTAATGTATTTTCTTGTGTACTTTCCTTTCCCTTTTTTAACTTTAAATAAATCATTAACTGTATAAATTTTAAAGTTCTTTGGAGTTTCCGTAAGAATATTTAACTCTTCTATATAATCTATGTATCCTTTAGTTCTTTCATTCAACTCATCTTCCAATATTTTGTTTCTTGATACAGCATTTTGTGCTTCCAAGTCGAATAAATTAACGTCACTTTTATTTAAAGGAAAAGTAATTTCAACATCTTTGACCATTGTTGGATATAGTTTTGTGAATTCATCTTTTCCTTTATCGCCTTTTCTTCCTTTAGATAGTTCTCTAAAAATAGGTTCAAGAATAAACTTCACATAGTCTATATCAATTTCATGTTTAAACTGTTCCTTCGGTATAAGTACTGCTCTATCACCATTTACCGAAAACTTCCCATTTATCACCTTAATGTATCCAGCAAAACCATTTGTTGCCCATGTTAAGTATTTACCATCATAATCATAACTATCTATTTTAGTTAAATATGTTGCATTTGAAGCTGAATAAACTGGATACTTACCCTTATTTTTATCACCATATTTTTTTGTATATTTCGAATGTCCTCTCTCGATATGGAATAAATCACTTATTTTATAGGTTTTATACCTCTTTTTTTTTTCATCCTCAGATTCATAGGTAAATAAGGATTGATATTCTTTTATTTCATCTGCTATATCACCTATAAAATTACCAAAATCTAGTACACTCATTGTTTCCACTTCTTCAATTATGCCTAATTCAACTTTTTCTTGTTCAGTCCATTGCTTTTCGATTATCCAATCTTTTTCATAATTATCTTTAAATACATCAATGTCAATAACCTTACATCTAGAATCATTAGACACAAATGTATTCTTCGAACCTTTAAATTGATTAAATAAATCCACTGCAACTTCTAGTTGATTTTCCCCAGTTTCAAATCTATTAATATCAAGCGTTTCACCAATATCATTTACTAAATAAGTGAAAACAGGATGCTCTTGTCTTTCCGTTTTCTTATACTTTTTTGTTAATACTAAGATATACGTCTTCTTGTTTGTGGTAAAAAAGGTCTTTAAAGGTAAGGAAATTAAAGCATCGACATAACAGGATTCTAATACAAACCTTCTTAAATTAGAGTCGTTTTGCCTATTCAGCAATCCATCAGGAATAACAACAAATGCTTTGCCATTAGGTTTTAAGGCTCTTATTATCCATTCTAAAAACAATCCCTCAATTCCTAAACCATTGGCTTTATAATATGATTCTAATTCCAAATCCTTTCTAATTTCATCTTTTAAATTACTACTCCCACTTGTTACATAAGGTGGGTTGGTTAGAATTAAGTCATATCTATTCTTAACTGGATCTCGTAGTGTACCCAATATTGAATTCGTTTTTAAAATAAACGTTTCATTGAATAATTCAGAAACCTCAGTTGTCAAATGAGGATTGTCTTTAATTAATTCCGAAAAATATATCAGCATGTTTGCTTTTGCTAATATAATAGTTTTTTGTTCCTCACTATCAAACCCTTTATCAAAGCCATGTAATGTAATTTTTGGTGCTACCTTATCATTTTTTATTTCGTAAAACTGCTCAATCCTATCAGAAATAGCCTCCAATAAAAACTTACCTACACCACACGCTGGATCACATATTTTCATACCTTCATTAATTTCGGACATATTCACCATGGGTTTTATAACCTTCATTGGAGTGAAAAATTGCCCCCAGTTCTTTTTACTTATACTCTCTTTTAAAAAGCTTTCAAATAATTTACTTTTAAAATCATTATCTATGTTTTCTAATCTACCATAATCCTTAAATCTAAACAATATTTTTTTAAACACACCACTATATCCTTCAATCGCTTTATTATCTTTACTTACGAAAATTGTACCGTTAATAATAGTCGTCTTATCAATAATGTTTTCTGGGAATAAATCTTTAATCTTAGTTCGTATACTTCTTGCATAAAAATCAAGAACTTCCTCATCCGAATTACCATCATACATCTTAATAAGTGAGTCGAAATTATGATATCCCTTTAAGACATCTAAATCACTCAAATATTTAAAAATAAAAAGTTCTACAAAAGTATAAAGACAGTTTTCTGGGGTCGCCCCACTCACAGACCATATATCCTGCCAAATTTGTTTAGCTAACGGTGTAGGATCTTGTAATTTTGATGAGATTAATTTTGAATTTCTTTCATTAATGGAATTATTACATTTCACCAATAAATCTATAAGATTCGAATCATCAATATCGAAATTAAAAATTAGTTTATCACCGTTTTCATAAAGCAATTTTTCTCCAGTTATACCATTTATCCAAATAGTTTCGATAGTATCTGTCACAATTGCAATTTTTGCTTTTAATACTTGAGAAACTTCCAATGCTTGATTAATAGCTTCCTTCTTTTTCGCTTCAGTATTAAATTCTGAGGGAGTTTTATTTTCTATTACTGCAAAAGTTAATTTGTTTTTATCCACTATTATTCCATCTGGCTTTCTATTTTCTATACCTTTATACGTTATATTCCTTATAATATTATTTTGTTTTAATGCCCTAATTGTAGTTGCACCTATATTATAATACTTCCAATTCCCTATAATAAAAGGTTTATTTAAAAGATCTCGTTGTAATAATTCTTCACTCATTCTTTTCACCCTTTAAATTATTAAAATAACTTAAATTTCGTTTACGAGGAACAATCTCTTGTAAATTTCTAATGCCATTTTTACTGATTTCTTTTTCAATTAAATATCTTACAGAATCAGAAAAATTACTTTGCGTTTCCGCAAATTTCTTTAAATCAAATTCACAATCTTTACTTAATCTGATTGAATATCTTTTACACATGAAAACTCTCCTTACTAGAGAAATTTAAATCATCTATATAAAGCTTATCAAAAAGAGGACAGTATGTCAACGGCATACAATTCTCTTTTGTTTTTCATTTTAATAAAATTATTTCAGTAAATTCAAAACTAAATAGAAATTTTAAATTAATTCTTGAAAAATCATACTTCTTTATTATTTCCCTATATGTTCCTCTGTCTTTAGGCTCTTTTCCTTCTGTCAAAGTAAACCATACGGATTCAAATATTAATAAATTTTCAAAATCAAAACTTACAATTCCATAAACTTCTTACAAACCAAAATTACCTGCTTTATATACTTTTAAAAAATCTAAATATAGTTCACTAAAATTCACCTCCGACAAAATCGGCAAAATCCCCATGCATTTCTATCATTTCTTTCGCTTCCTCATAAGAGTAAATGCTCATATTACCGTGCAAACTCACTAACCTTACCCACATCTTTCTCCACAGAATCCTTAACACCAGACTTTTCCTCACCTAAACCTAAACCCTCACTCGATTTATGATTTTTTTCAATCAGTTCATCCAGACCATATTCATCCAACCTTACCAAATCATCGAAATACATATTCTTAACATACTCTAGCATTTCTTCCTTACCCTCAAACTGAATAACTTCCTCTTCATCAATCACATCACCATAAACATGTTTAACAATTTTATTTTCATTTCTATAAAGATTTTCATTTATATCTAACTCACTATTATCCCCAAGTGTTGTATATGCAAGCGGATGCTTCCCACTTGACCTTTCTTTCCTTAAACCTTCCCTTACAACATCCTCATCGTTTTCATATTCATTAACAGAGAAACTTACCAACCCATCTTCCAACTCTTTCTCAAGGATTAAATCCTTTTCAATCTTTTCAATGAATCCAACAGATGTATCCTTCACTTCCTTTAACAACTTTTCTCAATCTCCTAGTTCCCTCCCTTTCATTCAATTCGCTAAATATTGCAAGGAATAATCACTCGTGTCAATTCCAAAATACTAACTGTAGAGTAAGCAACCATTTCAGCTTGAAATTACTTCTCAGCATCAGATAATCCTAAATGATTTTCATGGTTAGAATGATACAACTTCGCATGTGCCAACTCATGAATCATTGTTTTAATATTTTGTAACTCGCCATTTCTAGGATTAAGTCCAATGTGCCCATTATTTTCAGCCCCTACCGAATGATAATATGCTCCTTTTGCTGATCCTAGTTCATGAAATAGATCACCAACAGAAACATCCATATCACTTGCAATGGCACTTAATGAGTTCATAACCGTTTCATACCTGTCAAAATCTCCTTCCATCCACTTGTTAGGAAATATATTAGGCAAGTCTTCTGCTTTCGCATTTGTCTGACTTACATCAAACACATGTCCTAAACGGAAATACAACTTCCCCCTGTCCTGCTCCAAATCTCCACTCTTAATTTTCTCTTTCCGCAACTCGTTAGCAAAACGCAAACTCTTCCACTTACCATGTTCATCCTTGAACTTAGGTACTGTTTTATTCGGAACAAGAATTTTAATTCCTCTCCCACCCTTATTGATTGAAAAACCTTTATCCTTCCAACTTTTAAAACTTCCAACCGCTTTCGCTCCACTAAATTGTGATTGGATCAAACTTGTATTTCTAGATGAATACTGATAAAACCTCGACATATAGAACAAATACTCTTTAATTTGTTCAGGTGAGGTAAAATGTCCTTCAATTGCCCTATCCATTTCTTCTACAACTTGATTAACCCCTTCTCTTCCCAACCCTTCCTCTTATACTTCCTATTCATTTCCATCACTCCTTTTTACTGGAAACACATCTAAAATTTCTTTTGTATAAACGAACGTTGGTAAAAACAACTTCTTCACCTACTTCTTCCGCATGTAAAAGATATTCACTTTCATCAATAACACGACCTATCAAAGGATCACTTCACTTGGATAAAAAAAGACAACAAAAAACACGCCTCCTATATGGAAACGTGTTTTTTCTATCAAACATTATTTTTGTCATAGCAACTGTACAATAATTTCGGGCGGGATAAACAACAAGTACCCTTTTCAAAAACCATTAAAACAAAGCATTTAAAGCTGTTTTAGGCGGGATAAAAAGCGGACAACCTTATCAAAATACATTTATTCAAGTGATTTCAAATCACATCAAAGCCCATCAAATCAACATAAACCACCCTAATCAAGTATAGCAATTACTCCCATTCTATCGTTCCTGGGGGCTTGCTCGTGATATCATAAACAACTCGATTCACCTGTGGAACCTCTCCAACGATTCGTTGGGAAATTTTTTCTAACACATCCCAAGGAATTCTAGCCCAATCAGATGTCATACCGTCAACGGAATGTACTGCTCGAATACCTATCGTATGGTCGTAGGAACGACTGTCATCACGGACACCGACACTACGAATATTCGGTAATATCGCAAAATACTGCCAAATCGAACGGTCCAAACCTGCCACCCGAATTTCCTCTCGCAAAATCGCATCGGCTTCACGGACGATTTCTAATTTTTCTTTTGTCACTTCACCTAAGACACGAATTCCCAAACCAGGGCCCGGAAAAGGTTGTCGCCAAACGATTGTATCAGGCAGCCCTAAGGCTGTTCCAACAGCCCGTACTTCATCTTTAAATAACATGCGAATGGGTTCAATTAATGCCAAATTCATTTCTTCCGGTAATCCACCAACATTATGATGAGATTTCACTAGCTTTCCCGTTCCCATCCCACTTTCAATGACATCACTATATAATGTTCCTTGGGCTAAAAAGGAAACATCGGTTAACCTACTTGCTTCGTCATCAAATACATGAATGAATTCATTACCGATAATTTTTCGTTTCTTTTCAGGATCACTTACACCACTAAGCTTCGTTAAAAATTGTTCAGATGCATCTACTTGTATAATATTCATATGAAAATCGTTCGCTAAGAGTTGCATCACTTCCGACGCTTCATTTTTTCTTAACAACCCATGGTCAACAAAAATACATGTTAGTTGATCTCCAATTGCTCGATGAATTAATGCGGCGGTAATTGAAGAATCCACTCCACCACTTAAGGCACATAATACTTTTTTGTTTCCAACCTTTTCACGAATGCGCTTTATTTCATTGTCAATAAATGTTGCTTCATTCCAATCCCCACGACATTGGGAAATCACAAATAAAAAGTTTTTTAATAATGTTGTGCCATCTTCTGTTGCTTCCACTTCAGGATGAAATTGAACCCCATAAACTCTTTTTTCCTTATTTTCAATGGCAACAACATTATCTTGTAAGGACTTGGCAGTTGCTTCAAATCCATCCGGAACAGAATCGATGACTTGATTTAAATTCATCCAAACTTGGGAATTGCTCGGTATTCCATTCATTAATGAGGATTGTTCTACTGTTATGTGCTGTTGTTGGTGGATTTCCCCTTTCTGGGATGTTGTCGTACCTTGAAACAGTTGAATGATGTGTTGCATCCCAGTTCCAATCCCTAACATTGGAATACCTAGTGCAACTATTTTTTTATTGAATTGAAATTCAGATAAGTCATCTCCCTGGCTTCCTGCTAAAATAATCGCCTTAGGAGATAATTTTTTTATTTCATCCACCGTAATTGTCTGAGGTTTCAATTCGCTGTAAACTCCTAACTGTCTTACTTTTCTTGTTAGTTGTTGATTGTATGGTCCGCCAAAATCAATAATGAGAACAACTTCTCTTTCACTCATGTTAAAACTCCCCTTCATATGTAACAAACAATTCCACATATATTTCTCTTAATTGACACTCCATGAATCACGAATGGTGATTATACATGGATAAGATAATTCATTTTTTTAAAAAACTTCCCTTTTTGATTTATTGGCTAATAGAGTACCTAACATCTGTTTCTGAATTGTTTGCGTAGGTTCCCTCGTTTGTAAAACCTAACTTCTCTGCAACCCTAATTGATCCCCTATTATGTTTATTAATATCTGCAACTATTTCTTGTAGGTCAAGATGTTCCAACGCATATTGTAAAATTACCTTTGCCGCTTCTGTCGCATAACCTTTCCCCCAAGATTTACGATTTAAACGCCAGCCCATTTCTATTTCAGGCCCTACCCCATCAATCGGGATTAACATAATCCAACCTACAAATTCATTGCTTTTTGTTTCAATGGTCCAATACCCCATGCCCTTCGGATATTTAGCTTCCATTCTATCTTTTATGAATTGGATATGCTTTTCCTTACTAGCCAACGGACCATCTACTAATTCCTTTATGACAGGAATAAATTTCACCACTTCATCGTCACGGTCCATGTCAAGGCAGTATTCCAAATCATTCAATGTTCGTTCCCGTAAGATTAGTCTATCCGTTTCAAAGGACTCTAACATATTTGTCTTCTCCCTACAAAAAATTACAGATACTTTCACAATTTATTTTATCATAATTTTGTAATTTCCTGTTAATGTATACATCTTTAACAGCGCCAACAGTGTCTTTCATAATTACAACCAAATTTATTGGCCACCCATTTCATCGTAACAATCATAAATAAAATCTAACGCTCACAAGTGGTAGTGACCACTCATAAACCGAATCCAACGCTCATAAATCGAATCTACCGATCATAAACGGTAGTGACCGCACTTAAACTGAATCTGACGGTCATAAACCGTAGTGACCGCACATAAACTGAATCCGGCGCTCATAAACCGTAGTGACCGCACATAAACTGAATCTGACTCTCATAAACCGTAGTGACCGCACATAAACGAAATCTAACGCTCATAAACGGTAGTGACCGCCCATAAATAAAATCTAACGCTCATAAACGGTAGTGACCGCTCATAAACTGAATCCAACGCTCATAAACGGTCATGACTGCTCATAAACAAAATTTAATGTTTTCTCCTAAATTAGATGACACACTTTATACTTTATTCATATAAAAAAGCTTATCAATTTTCCAATCAATAAGCATCATTTTTTCCTTAACCTTCCCTAAAAACTTATAACGAAATATCGGTTAATAGCGTCACATTCGGATGGGTTTGTAAAATAGAAGCGGGAACCGCTTCTGTCACCTCGCCATAGACGACTTTTCGCAAAATTTCTGCCTTATGTTCCCCTTGAACGAGAAATAAAATTTCCTTTGCATCCATAATTGTGCCAATCCCCATTGAAATAGCAAATTTCGGTACTAAATTCATATCATTGTTAAAAAACCGTGCATTAGCCCGTAAGGTGGATTCATCTAATTGCACAATATGGGTGCGGGATTGAACTGATGTTCCCGGTTCATTAAATGCAATGTGACCATTTAACCCAATACCGAGAAGTTGCAAATCAATTGGCCCTTCTTCTTTGATTAATTTTTCAAAAATTTCACATTCCTTTTCACCGTTTTTAGGTGTTCCCGTAGGAATGTGTACATTCTTTTCGTTGATATCTATATGATGTAACAGATGTTCATTCATAAAATACGTATAACTATTAGGGTCAGTTGGATCAATTCCAACATATTCATCCAAATTAAATGTAATTACATCACGAAATGATACTTTGCCATCTATATACGCTTTCACTAAATTTTCATAAGTTTTCATCGGTGTTGAACCCGTTGCTAAACCAAGCTTCAAAGTTGGTTGTTGATTAATTTTTTCAATAATAATTTCGGCTGCTTTTGCACTTAGTGCCTCATTATCCTCAAATGTTAAGACCTTCATTTTCCGCCCCCATATAAGCAAAAATTCCTTTACATAGTGTAAATTTAATATTAAGATTATCATCCACTATTAATAAGTCAGCATCTTTATTAATAGCTATACTTCCCTTTCGATCAAATACCCCTATCTGTTTCGCTGGATTAACAGATGCCATCTGAATAATATCTCTTATTGAAACACCTGGTAGACTAAGCATATTTTTCACGGCCACATCCATTCTTAACACGCTGCCAGCAATCGTATGATCCTTTAAAACAGCACGTTCTTGATTGACTAGCACTTCTTGACCACCTAAATCATAAATACCTGAAGGTAAATACTTTGCCCGTATCGCATCAGTGACTAACATTAATCGCTTACTACCTAATAAATGATATAATAACTCTACCATTTCAGGGGCTACATGAATGAAATCGACAATTAATTCGGCCTTTAGGTTTTCCAAGTAAAAAGCTGCTCCTACGGCTCCAATATCTCGATGATGAATGCCATTCATTGCATTACAAATGTGCGTTAGTTGTTGAACACCAAGATTTACCGCTTCTTTCATTTCCTCAAAATTAGTATCCGTATGCCCAGCCGAAACAACGATTCCCTCATTAATGATATTCGTGATAAAATCTGACATACCTTCACGTTCTGGTGCGAGGGTGATTGTTTTAATTTTTCCATGAGAAATCTCTTGCCATTTGTTAAATAATGCATAATTTGGTGGCCTAATATAAGTCTCGTTTTGAGCGCCTTTTTTTTTGTGATTAATGAAAGGTCCTTCTAAATGAATTCCTAAAATTTCAGCATTTCCAGGTTTTGATTCATATAATGCTAGATTTGACAGTGTCTTTTCTATTGCCTCAT
>DKGO01000145.1 GCA_002453315.1 Caryophanales bacterium UBA6768
GACTGAGCTATCGAGCCGTCTTAATATTTTTTCATGTCGACGACCAATTATAGCATTAAGATTTCATCTCGCACTTAGCTAGGTCATCTTAAAAAAATTAAAACAAAGATAGCCCTATAATAAGTATGTATATGTTAATTTTTCAATTAATGGCGGAGGAAGAGGGATTCGAACCCCCGCGGGCCGCGAAGCCCCTGTCGGTTTTCAAGACCGATCCCTTCAACCGGACTTGGGTATTCCTCCGAACTAGTTAAATAAAGTGGTGGACCCTGTAGGACTCGAACCTACGACCGGACGGTTATGAGCCGTCAGCTCTAACCAACTGAGCTAAGGGTCCTTCTTCATAAGTAAATTTATTTGCTCATTCTTTCTGAACATGGTGTACTCATCGTTGAAATTGTTACCCTTTACCAACGCCATCGACTTGAAAATGGTAGCGGCGGAGGGGATCGAACCCCCGACCTTACGGGTATGAACCGTACGCTCTAGCCAGCTGAGCTACACCGCCATGGCTCCACAGGCAGGATTCGAACCTGCGACCGATCGGTTAACAGCCGATAGCTCTACCACTGAGCTACTGTGGAATAATTCAATAAAGATTGTTCATCGTACGCTTCTAGTATCTGTCTTTTCCTCTCAATACTCGTTACTGTGGAATAGTAAATATACTGTGGCATCTAGCTTTTGTCAAGATGACAAAATTCATAGGAGCACAACTACATCACATTTACTTCCCTTTTAGAAGCTAAACTGTACATTATTTATCTATAACGACAAGATCTAATATAACATAAAAAAAAAGCGATGACAATATAAATTATTTTGAAGTAGCTAATTTCCTTCGCCTCTTCAAACGTTAAGATGTGTATCAGATCAAGATTATTAGGATAACTTTAAATTGACCTCTTTTAGATTAGAAGCCTTCCAGTGTTTTTGCATAGGCTTGTTTACTTGTTGAAACTAGACGATTTCGTTACAATTACGGAAGCTAATATTACTGTAATGAGGGAGATTTCCATGCGTATTTCACAGTTATTTATCAAAAGCTTATATTCTATAAAGGCCATCTCTTTTTTCCGGTTTCAAAAAATAGAAAGAACGATTAGCTATTTGTTCATCTTGTCTTTCCTTATATCCCTACCTTCTTTTACACTTTTTTTCATCTCGTTTATTAACAATATGACAAATAATAAATTAGACGTTTTTGAGGGTTCTTTTCAAGGATTTAATGAAGCTCAATTGGAACAACTTGACGGCACTACGACTGGTATGATTCCTGTCTTTGTATTTTTAACACTTTTGTTCATTTTTTTAGGCGTGGCGATGCTACAATTTATTTCTGTCTCCATCCTTGCATCGATTGGAATGCCTTTAAAACGAATTTTAGGGCGCAACTTAAATTATAAACAGCTTTGGAATGTAGCTGCCTATTCTCTCACATTACCATCCATTTTAATCGGACTAAGTGAACTTATTCCTTATACAAGCCCAACGCCCTTTTTACCTTTCACTATTTATTTTTTATTTTCTCTCCTTATCTTGTTTTTTGCCATCCGCAAAGTGCCTGTTCCGCGAAGTGTAAAAAAGTGAAGGTTAACCCTCACTTTTTTGCTTCACAACTATTTTCGTACCGTCTACAGAAATAACTGAAACTGAAACTCCTTTTTCTAACCATTGTCCCTCAGTAACAGCACTATACGTCTTGCCTTCTATTTCTACATTTCCGATTGGCCGAAAAACAGTTGCTGCTACACCTTCTTTACCTAAAAGATGTACGTATTCTTCATTCATTGAGTTGTAGCCTTCTTCGCTAGAGAGCCTATCCTTTAATGCCATGCGACTCCACATGTTTCTCGGTTGAAATACTTTAAGCAAAATTAAGGACAAACCAAATCCAGCAATCAAACCAAAAACAGCTACAAAACCATACAAAAATGTTGGGGCTGGAACAGCAACAGATAGTGACATCACACCGAGCCCAATCATTGTTAAAGTTCCGTCATTCAGTAATGCGCCGTCAACTGCTACTAATGAAAGTCCAAATATAAAAACAATGGCCAGCCAAAGCATTGAATTATTCGTAATAAAATAAAAAAAGTAAGTTGTAAATAGTGCAACTCCAATTAGAAAAAATAAACCTTTCGCTTTAACAAAAAGTTCACCAAATAAAAAGAATGAACCGAGCATAATGACAACAAACCCGACAATTGTCAATTCTAATATTTCCATTGTGATCACCTACACATCAGTTAATAAGAACCCCACTTTTGCAAAGTGGGGAATTACTTAATATTTGTTTACTTAACTTTTAAACCATGATTTCATACTGTCGATGACGGAAATAAAGAAATCGATAACACGTTGAATAAATGACTGTGTATCCTCTCGGTTTAAAAATTCACCTAAGTTGTCTCTTACCTTCGCTAATTGTGATGTTACTTGATCCCAATCAATGTTAAGATCTTTCATTCGGTTAAATAATGAAACGAGACCATTCAATTCTTCATCAGTCAATTGAATGCCCAGTTGTTCAGCAATTCGTTGAATTAATGCCCTTAGGTCCTCCTCTGTTTCCGGTGGGTTTTTAGCAATTTCTTCTTTAATTTTTGCCATTAATTCTGTTGCTTTTTCCATTCCTACTTTATCGCCCAGTTCGGCTGTTTTTACCATTTCTTCATTGGCAACAAGCTTTTGCTCTTCTGGAATTTCTATTTCGGAAGAAATTTCGTAGGCCTTGATAAGCCCTGTTAATGCAGCTGTTCCTGACACATCAAACGGTGCTGTAACGTAAATATCCGCATCCTTAACACCAGCTGTAATTAGAGCGTTTGCGTACATTTCCTCGGATACCCACGTAATATTGTTCGTTTCAACGTTTAAGCCTGATCCTTTTTTTCCAATCGTGATCTTCGATGATGAAATTGCTCTCGAACCAATTTGAGATTTGCTAATATAATTACCTAAGTATTGATGTTCTTCCTGATTCGTAACATAAATTGGTTCAATATCGCTTGTAACTTCCATTTCCTTTAACAATTGTTGCTTTTGGTCACTCGTTAAATCTTCTCCTAGTGTGACAAGGACATCCCCAACGACTGCATCTGCATGGGCACTCGATGGAAATAAACAAAGCGAAACACTAAGTAATACTAATAAGAAGCGTGACACCATCTTCATAATTATAGCTCCTTTTATAATGGATTAAATATGTTATTCATATTTTACCTTACTTTGACTCGTTTGGAAAATATAAGTTAAACCATTCGAAACAATGTAATTCCTCACCCCCTCTTCACAAATTTTACATTCATAATTCTTCTTGGACAAGCATATCTATTACTAACTATTCTTATGGAATAAGGAGTAAGATATGAAAAAAATAACAGTAATCTTCATTTCTTGTTTAATATTGTATACTTCTTACTTAGACTTAACTAGGGGTACGTTAAACATGTTAGAGTCTTCTTCAACTAATCACGTTGGAGCGGATATTGCGTTTCAAACTGTTACGATTCAACCTGGTGAAACCGTTTTATCTGCTTTAGAAAAATTAAATGGAACATTACCAGTATCTATAGAACAAGCTATTCAAGATTTTAAGACACTTAACCCAAGCATCGATCCGATGATGATTCAAGCGGGACATACTTATAAATTCCCTCTCTATTCAATTGAAAATAAATGATTTAAACTTGCCAAAAATTCGTCTCCATTGCTACAATGAATAAGATGGGTTCTCAGTATGCGATTTATTTTATTTAAGAGAACAATTAAAGGAGCGATAAATGATGCGTGAGATTACTCACCGCACGAAAACAAGGCCGGTGAAAGTCGGAAATTTAACGATCGGTGGAAACGATGAAGTCGTAGTCCAAAGTATGACAACGACAAAAACACACGATGTTGAAGAAACCGTTGCTGAAATTAATCGTTTAGAAGAAGCTGGTTGTCAAATTATCCGTGTCGCATGTCCTGATATGCGTGCAGCAGAAGCAATAACAGAAATCAAAAAAAGAATTAACCTTCCACTCGTTGTTGATATTCATTTTGATTATAGATTAGCGTTAAAGGCAATTGAAGGTGGAGCAGATAAGATAAGAATTAATCCAGGGAACATTGGAAAAAGAGATAAAGTCGAAGCTGTTGTTCAAGCAGCAAAAGAAAAAGGAATTCCAATTCGGATCGGTGTAAACGCTGGTTCTCTAGAAAGACATATATTGGAAAAATATGGCTATCCAACAGCAGATGGGATGGTAGAAAGTGCCCTCCATCATATCAAAATCTTAGAGGACCTAAATTTCCACGACATCATCGTTTCTTTAAAAGCTTCCGATGTGAACTTAGCAATCGAAGCGTACGAAAAAGCTGGCAGACAATTTGATTATCCGCTTCATCTTGGGATAACTGAGGCAGGCACTTTGTTTGCTGGTACGATTAAGAGTGCGGCAGGCCTCGGGGCTATTTTAGAAAAGGGAATAGGAAATACATTAAGGATTTCCTTAAGTGCTGATCCTGTTGAAGAAGTAAAAGTCGGAAGAGAAATACTTAAATCATTTGGTTTAGCATCGAATGCAGCAACGTTAATTTCTTGTCCAACGTGTGGCAGAATTGAAATTGATCTCATTAGTATTGCGAATGAAGTTGAAGATTATATTTCTACAATTAGAGCTCCAATTAAAGTCGCTGTACTTGGCTGTGCTGTAAATGGTCCAGGTGAAGCCCGAGAAGCCGATATCGGGATTGCAGGTGCTCGTGGTGAAGGATTACTTTTCCGTCATGGGGAAATTATCCGCAAAGTTCCTGAAGACCAAATGGTTGAAGAATTAAAAAAAGAAGTCGATAAATTAGCAGAGGAACATTACGCCAAAGCGAACCAATCATAACAAAAACAGGGGACAATGTCCCCTGTTTTTTCTGTTTGGACTATCCTAGATGAAAGGTGAAAGAAACAAGCTTACGACAATTGAAATGGCTCCAAGTGCAATCGCCCAGTTTCCCATTGTTTTTGCATCACGTTGCCTTGCAAAAACCCCAGCGATAATCCCAGCTGCTCCTAATACAATCGGCATAAACAAGAGCGAAAGGATAGATAAAACGAGGGCAAATATTCCAATGCTGCTTTTCGTGTCAATTTGCCTGTTCTCGATTTTATCCTCCTCAAGCGGGCGATCCCGCCTATACTCGCCCTGTTCTTGTATTGGAATAACTTCTGCTGCTGTTTCCTCTAAATATCGATCATTTTGTTCAGGATTTTCCTTCTGTCTCTTCTCGTCATCAACATTATCAAAATTATTATGAGACATCTCTATCCCTCACCTTCTTTAATTTAGGAGCAGCACTTATAGTATGAGCAGAATGCTCCAATGATTATAGGTGTTAATCATTTCATATTGAGGGATTGAGTGTCAGCATTTTCATTATTTTGATAACGGCAAATGGATCGTTATTTTTGTACCTTTTTTTTGAACACTTTCAATTAAAAAATTGCCTCCATGTTCTTTTATTATCTTTTTACACATTGGGATACCTATACCTGTACCCGTATCCTTTGTTGTATAAAAGGGATTTCCTAATGAAGCCATCACATGTTCGCTCATTCCCGGTCCGTTATCTTCAATAATCATAATAAATTTATCGTAATCCCTTCCTGCGTGAAGCCGAAAAACACGTCCTTTCATTCCTTGACCATATGCTTCAATCGAATTTCTTAATAAATTTAACATTACTTGTTTCATCATGCTTTCATTCACAAGAAGATAACCACTATTTTCATGGAGTTTATAATCAAATTCAATGCCATGTAAAAGACATTCGGACTGGATAAGGGCTTTTATTGAATTCAGCAAGTCGGCTGGCTTAATATGTTTCTTTTCTACTTTTTTCCGAGAAATCGATAAAAAGTCTTCGATTATTTGATTCATACGACTAATCTCGGAAAGGATGGTTTCATAGTAACGATTTAAGTTCCCTGTCATGTTTGATAATTGTATAAAACCTTGAATGACTGAAAGAGGATTTCTTAATTCATGTGCAACTCCCGCTGCTAAATGCGAAACTGATTCTAACTGCATTTTCTGTAATAATAATTCATCGTGTTTCTTCTCATATGTACGATTTTGGATAGCAATAACCATACGATCATTGAGCATTTTTTTTGCTTGTATGTAATACATCTCATCTTCTTCCCAAATATTAGAAACAGTACCCTCCTGGATGCTAGCTTCATCAATTATCGATAAAACATTTTGTTCTAAAGGATGATTTAACAATAAAATATCCAGTCTTTCTTCTTCCCATATTCGGTTTCTGTCTAAGTTGAAGAGGGTTAATGCTAACGTGTTGCAGTCAACTACTCTCTGTCCTTCTAAGAGAAGACACGCTATATTTAAATTGGAAAAAAAATCCACCTCTTCTGTTATCAATTCAGATAATATTGATTTCATCCGCAATTCTCCTCCTTTTAAAAACCCAACCCAATGTTTGTAAGGAAGAAGTGCTTTCAATGAAA
>DKGO01000156.1 GCA_002453315.1 Caryophanales bacterium UBA6768
GTTCCTCAACTTCAGCAACTAATAAAATCATTTCTAATAAATCATCGATTCCTTCACCTTTAATAGCAGAAATAGGGACAAAAATTGTTTCCCCTCCCCAATCTTCAGGGATGAGTTCATGTTCTGTTAATTCCTGCATGACTCGGTCTGGATTCGCTGTTTCTTTATCCATTTTGTTAACCGCAACAATAATTGGAACCTCAGCGGCTTTGGCATGGTTAATGGCTTCAACAGTTTGTGGCATAACACCATCATCTGCTGCCACAACTAAAATAGCAATATCTGTTATTTGAGCACCGCGTGAACGCATACTAGTAAATGCTTCATGTCCGGGTGTATCTAAAAAAGTTACCTTTTTATGATCCTGCTTAATTTGATATGCCCCAATATGCTGAGTAATACCACCCGCTTCACCAGCCGTAACTTTCGTATCACGGATTGAATCAAGCAGTGTCGTTTTACCGTGGTCAACATGTCCCATAATCGTGACAACTGCGGGACGTTCCACTAAATCTTCTGATTTATCTTCTTTCATATATTTTTCAAAATCTGTATCTTCTAAAATAATTTCTTTTTCAACAGTCACATTATAATCATCACAAATTAACTCGATTGCATCGTCATCTAAATCTTGATTTTTTGTTGCCATAACACCTAAAAACATTAATTTCTTAATAATTTCGGATACATCTTTATTTAATTTTTCCGATAAACCATCAACTGTTAATGTTCCACTATACGTAATATGTTCAGGTGTCTTTTTAGTTGTAACGGCTACTGTTTTCTCTACTGAAGGCTTTTCTCTTCTACGTGACCTTTTAGATGATTGTTTTTCGCCGGCCCTTGATTTTAGCTTATCTTTCCCTGCTTGTTTTTTATCTTTTGTTGGTTGTTGCTTACCTTGTTGCTTTTTCGATTGTGTTTGTGATTTTTTATCTGAAGCAAATTTATTTGATGGTGATTTTTTGACACCCTGTTGCTGATCGGATTTTCTAGTTGGTTCTTTTTTCATTGTTGGTGATTTAGTTGCCTCTCTTTTTACGGGCTTTGATGGTGATTTCTTCTTTGGTTCTTCAACAGATACTTTAAACGTTTTGTCCAACTCCCTAATCGCATGGCTATCTATTGAAGACATATGATTACCAACTTCAATATTTAACTCTTTCAATTTCTTAATGACTTGTTTACTCGTTAATTCATGTTGTTTTGCATATTCATATACCCTTATTTTACTCATACATCCACCCCACTTATATTTATAAAAGTATTGATTGGATTTTTGTTGCAAATCCTTTGTCAAGTATAGCAACGGCAACGCGATTTGACTTTCCAATTGCAGCTGCTAATTTGTTACGATCATCTACTTCTATATATGGTACATTATAGGTTTGACACTTATTGACTAATTTCCTTTTCGTTTGTTCACTAATATCATTTGCTAATAATACTAATTTTGCCCGTTTTTGCTGAATATCTTTTAAAATTAATTCTTCACCAATAGAAATTTTACGTGCTCGATATGCTAAACCGATTAAATTTAAATAATCATTTTTCATTGTTTATTCTCAATGTCATATAATTGTTCATAAATTGAAGGATCAATTTCTGTATTTAAAATTTTCCCCAATATATTTTCAGAGGCAGCTTTTTCAATCACTTTCCGGTCTATCGTTAAATAAGCACCACGCCCATTTTTCTTGCCGGTAGGATCAACAAAAACTTCTCCCTCTTTGTTACGAACAATGCGTATCATTTCTTTCTTTGGTTTTAATTCATTGGTGACAACACATTTTCTTAGCGGTATTTTTCGTTTCTTCACCAAATTAATCCCCCCCACTAATCAAATAGAAAATCTGTCTGTTCGGCTTCTTCATCGTTGAAATCTATATCTTCATCATAAAAATCATCCAACGTATTATCTGATAAAAGTCCCTCTTCACGTGCCACCGTTTCACTCTTAATATCTATCTTCCAACCAGTTAATTTTGCAGCTAGTCGGGCATTTTGTCCCCTTTTCCCAATGGCTAATGACAATTGATAATCGGGCACAATCACTGTTGTTGCTTTATCTTCCTCATTGACAATAACTTTCATCACTTTAGAGGGACTAAGGGCATTTGACACATAAACAACTGGGTCATCAGACCATTTTACGATATCAATTTTTTCACCATTTAGTTCATCGACCACTGCCTGAACTCTTTGTCCACGTGGTCCAACACATGAACCTACAGGATCAATATCTTCATCCTTTGCGTACACAGATATTTTTGAGCGATCTCCTGCTTCTCTTGAAATTGATTTTATTTCAACGTCACCATCATAAATTTCGGGAACTTCCATTTCGAATAATCTTTTTAATAAACCTGGGTGTGACCTTGAAATAACAATTTGTGGCCCTTTTGAATGATTATCGACTTTTTTTACAAATACTTTAATCCGATCATGAACTCGGTAAGTTTCCGCTGGAATTTGCTCTGCCTTTGATAATCTAGCCTCAACCTTTCCAAGATCAACAAAAACGTTTTTATCTTCTACCCTTTGAATAATTCCGGTAATGACATCCTCTTCACGGTCAACATATTCATTGTATATTACACCCCGTTCAGCTTCCCTTACCCGTTGTGTTACGACTTGTTTAGCCGTTTGAGCGGCAATTCTACCAAAATCCTTCGGTGTTACTTCAATTTGGATCACATCACCCAAACGATGGTCTTCATTAATTTCCTTTGCCTCGTTAATGGAAATTTCCTCAACAGTATTCTCTACCTCTTCGACGACCGTTTTTTCCTCCAACACTTTCATTGTACCTTGTTCTTCATCAAAAATGACGGAAACATTTGCAGGTGCTTTAAAATTCTTTTTATAAGCTGAAATGAGGGCCGCCTCTAGCGTTTCCATTAATATTTGCCGGTCAATTCCTTTTTCCTTTTCCAAAAAATTTATCGCTTGAAATAATTCACTACTCATCCTAACTCTGTATCCTCCTTTAAACGCAAATTTTACTTATCTAACTTACAATCATTTTTTATAAAATGACTGCCAATCTTCCTTTTGCTATTTTGTCAATAGGAATTGTTACTTCTTTTTTCTTCATTCTATCAGTATACTCAATCGTTATGTCACTTTCTGTTGCTTTCATTAGTTTTCCTTCAAATTCTTTTTCACCGCTAATGTGAATATAAAGCGAGACAAAGATGTTTTTTCCAATACTATTTTGATAATCTTTTATCGTCTTTAAAGGTTTCTCCGCACCGGGTGAACTTACTTCTAAATAAAAAGCCTCTTTAATCGGATCCTCCTTATCGAGCATTTCACTAATTAAACCAGACACAACTTCACATTCTGCTATATCGATGCCACCATTTTTTTTATCAATATAGATTCGTAAAAATTTATCTTTACCTACTTTTTCAAAAGCAATATCATGAAGGACCAATTGACGCGTTTCAAGTATTGGTGTAATTAAATGTTCCATTAAATCCGTCACTGAGTTGCCCAACGAAATACCTCCTCTGTATTTAGTTATATAGTATTCGCTCTTTTAACATCACTATTACAATGATGACTTGTATTTATTGAAATGGTAATATCACTATGTCAACATAAAACCCCTGCCGAGACGTTTTGGCGGGGGTTAAAAGTATCATTAATATAGAAGAAAGAGTGGGTGTACCCACTCTTAACAACGTCTTTACATAAGCTACTAAAAAATTATAACATGTTTAATATCAAAATTCAAATTATTAACAAATAATAGTTATCTACAAAAAATTGTAAAAATATTTTGTCACTTAATTTACGATTCCATCATAAATCTGCCACACATCGAAAACCGACATTTCCGGAAGAGCCGTCTGGAGTATTAGCTGTTCTTGCAGCGACCCGGTAGCGATTGCAATAAGAATGATGACATAAATAAGATCCACCACGCATTACCTTCCCATCCCCATTTGTTGGTCCTTGTGGATTTGATGTTTCATGTATATCATGTTGTGGGCTGAACCAGTCATGACACCATTCCCAAACATTTCCGGCGACATTGTATAATCCATAGCCATTAGGTGGAAATGAATTAGCTGGTGCTGTACCGATATAACCATCTTTTGCTGTGTTTTCTACTGGAAATATTCCTTGCCAAATGTTACACATATGTTTTCCGATTGGGGTTAATTCATCTCCCCATGGATATTTTTTTTGAATAAGTCCACCCCTTGCAGCATATTCCCATTCTGCTTCAGTTGGAAGCCGCTTCCCCGCCCATGTTGCAAACGCTTTGGCGTCGTTCCAAGAAATGTGGATGACGGGATGATGCATCCGTTTATTAATCGATGTGCCTTGTCCTTCCGGTTTTCGCCAATAGGCATTTGGAACAGCAAGCCACCATGGGGATTGGTTTGGACGATCGGCTGTTTTTTGTATTTTCTGTGGTGCAAGTAAGTGGAACACATAGGACCAGCCAAATTGTTCCGCTTCAGTCATATAATTAGTTTCTTTTACGAAAATGGCAAATTGCTCATTAGTAACTGCTGTTCTATCGATGTAAAATTGCTTCATGCCAATTTCGCGAACGGGTCCTTCTCCATCGCCTGAGAATGCCTCTGTATCATTCGTCCCCATTAAAAAGATTCCCGCTGG
>DKGO01000151.1 GCA_002453315.1 Caryophanales bacterium UBA6768
AATTAGGCGATGTACTCTTTGTACTCGTTTGCTTTGCAAACTCTTTGGACATCAACTTAACCGAAGCATTCAATCATGTAATGAAAAAATTTAACGAACGAGATGCTAACCGTTGGACGAAGATAGAGAGGGGATTTGACAAATGAATAAATCAAGCCTACGGATTATTGTGGCAGGACCGCGTGGCAATATGGGAGCAGAAGCGGTGAAAATGGTAGCAAATACAGAAGGATTTAAGCTTATAGCAGTTGTCGATTCAAAGCACAACGGTCTACAACTAAAAGATATCCAAGGAGCTCCTTCATTAGAGGTTCCGATTTATGAGGATCTTGAAGAGTGCTTACTAGCTCATGATTGTGATGTTTTGATTGACTTGACGACACCTTCAACGGGGAGAAAGCATATGGAAATTGCATTTCGTCATAACGTTCGTCCCGTCGTAGGAACAACCGGATTTACTGATCAAGATATTCGAGAATTAACCGATATTGCAAATGAAACTCACGTTGGTGCCATTATTGCACCTAACTTTGCGATAGGTGCCATTCTGATGATGAAGTTTTCACAAACAGCTGCTAAATATTTTCAAAACGTCGAAATTATTGAACAGCACCACGATCAAAAGCTGGATGCTCCTTCTGGTACCGCGGTAAAAACAGCTCAGATGATTACCGAAAATAGGGAAGAGTTAACACAAGGTCACCCTGATGAGGTGGAGACAATTAAAGGGGTACGAGGAGGCTCAATTGAAGGGATTCCTATACATAGCTTGCGTTTACCAGGCTTAGTCGCTCATCAAGAAGTTATTTTTGGTGGACTCGGTCAAACGTTAACGATCCGACATGATTCAATCAATCGGGCTTCGTTTATGCCTGGGGTAAAGTTAGCTGTAGAAACCGTTATGAAACTTGATACACTTGTCTATGGTTTAGAAAATATAATCGATTAGGATTGAAAATAATGCAATTAAATATTGGGATCTTATGTTATCCAACGATTGGTGGTTCCGGAATTGTTGCATCAGAGCTTGGAAAAATGTTAGCGAAAAAAGGGCACCAGATTCATTTTTTTTCTTCAAGTGTACCCTTTCGACTCGGAAGAGTGTATCCAAATATTTTTTTTCATGAGGTAGAAGTTAGTCAATATGCAGTGTTCCGGTACCCTCCGTATGAAATAGCGTTAGCAAGTAAAATCGCTGATGTTATTCAACGAGAGAAGTTGGATATACTTCATGTACATTACGCCGTTCCACATGCGATTTGTGCCTACTTAGCAAAACAATTTTCCGGTCAAGATGTGAAAATTGTCACAACATTACACGGTACAGATATTACCGTTCTTGGATACGATTCGACCCTCGCTAATGCAATAAAATTCGGAATTGAAAATTCCAATCGAGTCACTGCTGTATCGAATGATTTAAAACAGCAAACAGAAGAATTATTACAAACAGACTTTCCGATTGACACCATTTACAACTTTGTTGACGAGGAAACCTATTATAAAAGGGAAAACGTTACACTTAAAGAAGATTTTCAGATCGCACAGCATGAAAAAACAATTATACATATTTCCAATTTTAGAAAAGTAAAGCGAGTCACCGATGTGATTCATGTTTTTGATAAAATTACAGACCATATTCAAGCTAAATTACTATTAGTTGGGGACGGACCTGATCGTTTTATAGTAAATAATTTAATTGATGAGCTTGGTTTAACTGATAACGTTTTATTTTTAGGTAAACAAGAAAATGTTGCTGAAGTTCTTTCAATTAGTGATCTCCTCCTGCTACCTTCTCAAAAAGAAAGCTTTGGACTTGTATTGTTAGAGGCAATGGCTTGTAAAGTCCCTGTCGTAGCAACAAAAGTGGGCGGTATTCCTGAGGTTGTTATGCATAAGGAGACAGGCTTCTTAAGCGACGTTGGTAATATTGATGAAATGGCACAATATGCTTTACAATTGCTAACCAATGAAGATTTACACAATCAGTTTTCGGAAAATGGATTTGCCCGAGTGAAGAATCACTTTAATTCCAAAAAAATAGTAAATGATTATGAAAAAATCTATAAGCAAATTCTTACAGAATGAGATGGCGGGAATAAAATGGGACCATTTTTAAAAGCGAAGCCAATTTTACAAACATTGATTAATGCTGGCCACGACGCTTATTTCGTTGGCGGAGCTGTTCGTGACTTTTTATTACAACGAGCGATTCACGATATTGACATTGCCACTTCAGCAAAACCTGAAGAAATTCAAGCACTTTTTGCAAGTGTGATTCCCGTAGGCATCGAACATGGCACGGTAATTGTTGTTCAAGATGGCGAATCATACGAAATTACAACCTTTCGGAAAGAAAGTAACTACACTGATTTTCGGAGACCGAGCGATGTCACTTTCATTTCTAGTCTGCATGAGGATTTGAAACGTCGTGATTTCACGATGAATGCCATTGCAATGACAACTAATCTTCAACTGATCGATCCATTTGCAGGACAACAAGACATTCACAACATGGTCATTCGTACTGTCGGATCACCAGCCGAACGATTTCAAGAGGACCCTCTTCGAATTTTAAGAGCCATTCGATTTGTTTCAGATTTAAACTTTTCAATTGAAAGGAAAACGTTACGTGCAATCGATACATTTAAACCATTCCTAGCACATCTTTCTGTTGAAAGAATTTCACAAGAATTTGTCAAACTCATGTTAGGTCAAGCGAATCGTGAAGCATTAACGCTGATTGCAAATTACAAAATTAATAACCATTTACCTTGTCTCGAAGACACTCACAAAGAAATTGAACAAATGGCAACACTGCCTTTATCTACAATCGAAGAACCTCGAGAAGGTTGGTCTGTCCTTTTGTTTTTATTAAATCAAAACCCTAGAACCTTTCTAAAAGCTTGGAAGCAACCAAATCAACTAATCCACCAAGTAGAAACTTTATTGCGAGTGCTACACGATAAACCTCACAATTGGGAACCAATCAAATTTTATCGTTTAGGGTGGACACTAAGTCTATCTTTTGCCCGAATATATTCGGGCATTTATGGCGGAAGCTTGGCAAAGAACATTAGCAGAGCAACAGAAATATATAATGCTTTACCGATTAAAAATCGAAAAGAGCTTACTATAAATGGAAACGATTTAATTTCCCTATGTAATAAACGACCAGGACCTTGGTTGAAAGAAGTGCTTCAATTAATCGAAAAAGCAGTCGTCGCCGGCAATTTAAAAAATGATGAAAATGAACTAAGAGAGTGGGTTAAAGAATGGGACAGTCAATTCGGGAGAAACTTTTAACTTTATTATTGGAAAATCAAAATGATTACATTTCAGGTCAAAAAATTAGTGAACAAATCGGGTGTTCACGAACGGCCATTTGGAAACACATTTCCGAATTAAAAAAAGAAGGCTATGAAATCATTGGTGTCCAAAAACGGGGTTATCAATTATTATCTAGACCTGATAATGTTCGGCCACATGACATTAGACACGACCTAAAAACGAAGTATATCGGTCATTCCATCCATTATG